>JAUPLE010000549.1 GCA_030837085.1 Acidobacteriota bacterium
CCGTGCGTCTCTTCACCCGCCAACAATTGGAGGAGATGTTTCAACGTACAGGATTCCGCATAATAAAACTTTTCGGGGATTACAAAGGGCGACAATGGACCCCTGTTTCCCCACGTACCATCCTGGTAGGGAGGAAAAACAAATGAACACAAAACGTACTATTGTCACCGGCCAGCAAATCGGCTTGTTAGGCGGCCCCCTTTACACAACGTACAAAGTATTGGGCGCCGTGCACCTGGCCCGCCAAATCAATGGCGCCGCCGTCTATTGGCTTGAAAGCAACGACGCTGATTTCAATGAAATCAACCACATTGATTACCTCAATGACCAGGGCCAACTAAATACCCTTACCTGGGATGTCGACAGTCATGGCTATGCCTGCGGCTACATCGAAGTGGACGAGACCCTGAAAAAGCTCCTGGAGACGTTTTTCTCAACCATCCGCCAAACTGAATTTACCCCGGGCCTTAGAAAGATGGTTCTCAATTGCTATTGCCTGGGGCGCCCCCTGGTTGAAGCATCCCTGGAACTGGCGGAAAAACTCTTCGGCCATCTTAACCTCCGATTTTTTACCCCCTTTGACAGGGATTTCAAGGTCGCCAGCCAACCTATTCTACGAAAAGAAGCCCTGCGCACCCCTGACGGCCAACAATGCAATTGCTTTTGTATGATGGGGAAACAACGTAAAGCCCTGTTCCGCAATGGCGGCTATTTCAATACGCGGGATAAAATGCCGGTGAACCTGGCAATGTGCGAACTGGCGCCCAATGTCAAAACCCGCAGCGTATGCCAGGACGCTTTTTTTCACACCGATACCTATGTGGCCGGCCCCGGCGAAATCAAGTATCTTGCCGAACTGGACCCGGTTTATGAATTTCACGGCGTTAAAAAAGCAGCCGTTCAACCCCGCATGTCCATTACCCTTATCGAACCGAAAGTCAAACGACTGCTCAAGAGAATAGGTTTCTCAGTGGAAGATATTCTCCAATTCACCCGGGAAGAATTCCTTAAAGAAGCAATGGCCCGTGAAACCGGTATGACTTTTAATGAAATTACCGACAACGCCAATTCCCTGACCACGGAGTTCCTGGCAAAATTGCAAGCCCTCGGCCTCAATGACGTGGAAATGAAACCGCTGCGGAAATTACTGCAAGAAGAAGTGAAAAAGACCATCGGCCAGTTGCGCTCCCGCACCAAAGGCAAAGCCAGCCAACTGCTGAAGGATGCGGCGTTCCTCTCGGATAACCTGAAACCTATCGGGAAAAGACAGGAGCGGGTTTTCAATATCTTTCATTATATGAATTTATTCGGTGGGAAAAAATTTATCGACTGGTTGTATGAACATTACGACCCGTCCCTGGAAATATTGGAGATCGAACATGACTATAAATGATATAAGCGATTTAAGGAATAAATGCGACCATATGTGCGACATGCATATATTGGCGGTGGGTGCGCACCCGGATGACTGTGAGATGTCCATCGGCGGCACGCTGTTGAAAATGAAAGCCCAGGGTTACAAGACGGCTGTCTGCGATTTAACCCGCGGCGAAGCCGGGACCTATGGTTCCGCTGAAACCCGTGAAAAAGAGCTCCGGGAAGCCACGGCCATGCTGGGCCTGGACGCCCGCGTTACCCTCGACCTCCCGGACGGCGGTATTCGCAATACCGAAGAGAACCGCTTGAAAGTCATTGAAGTGATTCGGAAACTGCGACCGGAACTGGTTTTTTCTTTCGTTGACAGACCGCTGCGTCACCCTGACCATTACCACTGCGGCAGACTCGTGCAGGAATGTTGTTTCCTGGCCGGGCTGGAGAAAATTAAAACCCAATCCCCGGCTTACCGGCCGGCGGGATTTATCGGGTTCCCGGAGTTAGTTTTCGATAAACCCACCTTTGTAATTGATATTACCGAGTACTGGGAGAAACGTACGCAGGTGATTCGCTGTTACGATACCCAGGTGATTGCCCCGGGTGCGGATGACAGCCAGACCAAGACCTTAATCCGGTCCAACCGTTTCTGGGAGATGCAAGAGGCCCGGGCCGGCATGGCCGGAGCCCTGATCCACGTTCGTTACGGCGAACCCTTTTTCTGCGATTACCCACCCCAGGTGAAAGACCCCCTGGAAGCATTTAGAAATAAACTAAGATAGGAGAATAAAAATGAATATCGTCATATTATGTTATCACCGCATCGGCGGTTCCGGCGTGGTGGCTTATGAAATTGGCCGGGCAATGGCCGAAGAGAGGGGCCACAATGTTCATTTCATGGGATTGGAACCGCCTTTCCGTTTAAAGGAAGATGACTCAAGCAATATGAAGTTTCACAAAGTCCAGGTTAAGGAATATCCCGTCTTCGATTACCAGCCCTATGACCTGGCGCTGGCGTCGCAGCTATCCATTATTATCAAGCGCTTTTGCATCGATGTCATCCACAGTCATTACGCGCTGCCCCATGCTGTTTCAGCCCTGCTGGCGCGGGATATTTCCGGCAAGAAAAACGTCCGCTGCGTCACCACCCTGCACGGCACCGATATCACCGTGGTGGGGGCGCACCCCGGCATGATGGATATCACCCGCTATGCCATTGAGAAAAGCGATGTGGCCACGGCGGTATCCAGCAGCCTGGTGCGGGACTCGGAACGGGTGCTGGGCATCACACCGGGAAAAATAGTGCCTGTTTATAACTTCATCAATCCCAGGTTCTTTAATCCTTCCCTAAAACCCATTGACTGCGATAACGGCAAAAACAAAATCGTTATTTTACATTTATCCAATTTACGGTCTGTCAAACGGCCGCTGGATGTGATCAAGATATTTCACGGCATCCATAAAGCCATGCAAGGGCGCCAGCCCGTGGAACTGCGCGTGGTGGGCGAAGGTCCCCTCCAATACGAAATGATGGCCGAAGTGGAGAAACTGGGGCTCGAATCGCATGTACAGTTTTTAGGCGTGCGCAGCAATATTGGCGGCGTGATGGCCTGCTGCCAGCTCTTGCTGCTGCCCAGCCAGCAGGAATCCTTCGGCCTGGCGGCGCTGGAAGCCATGGCTTGCGGCGTTCCCGTCGTGGCCAGCCGGGTGGGCGGACTGCCTGAAGTGATCGAAGACGGCCGCTCCGGGGTCTTGTTTACCGTTGGCAATACCGATGAAGCCGCGGAAAAAGCAGTAAAACTGTTAAAAGACCGCGAATTATACGATTCGGTCCGGCAGGCCGGCATTGAAACCGCACTGGAAAAATTCTCAATGGACAAAATCGTGGACCAATACGAAGCCCTTTATAAAGGAGATTCTCATTAAAGCACTAAAAACACTGATCCCCTATTTGAAAAAGCATTCCGCCGCCCTGGCGCTGGGATTTTTAGCCATGCTGGTCCAGAACTACTGTTATCTAAAAGTTCCCATGTATATGCAGGTTATCCTGGATGAGATCGGCGGGCAGAACCGCAGGCCGGTAATTGTAACCAATAGCCTGTATATTTTGCTGTATACCGTCATCCTGGCCGTAGCCCTCTTCCTGATGCGGAAACTCTTGATCGATGTTTCCCGGAAAATCGAATACCAACTGCGGGAAAGAATATACCACAAACTCCTGTCCGTGGATTATCTCTTTTACCAGCAAAATGAGACCGGGGATCTCATGTCCCGCTGCACCAACGACCTCAACGGCGTGCGCACGCTGCTGGGCCCCGGGATGATGTACATTCCCAATTCTCTCAGCCGCCTGTTCCTTTTTTTGCCGGCGCTGATAGCCCTCAATAAGTCATTGATGCTGATATTGGGGTTCGTTATGGTATTCCTGATGATTCTCATTTTAACGCTGCTGC
>JAUPLE010000550.1 GCA_030837085.1 Acidobacteriota bacterium
ATATGGAAATATGACGGAGTATCCAGGGAAGCGGTAGAGTTTTAAGGCATTGCCCGGTTTCCACGTCCCACAGCTTGAGGGTGTTATCAAAAGACGCGGAAACCACCCGCTTGTCGCCCGGTAAAAAGGGGGTGGAAAGTAGGGGACAATCGAAATTTTCCCCCGACGTTTTTCTCATTTACCAAGTTTTAATATTCGTACTGCTCCTTGAATGACCAGGACAAAAACAATGGTCCCGATAATCAAATCCGGTTTGTTTGAGTTTAGCCAATTCACTAAAAGCCCGGCGATAATCACGCCAAGATTGATAATCACGTCATTGGAAGTAAAAATCATACTGGCTTGCATATGCGCTTCTTTGCTTTTGGATTTTTGCAGTAGATACAAACAAACCGCATTCGCCGTAAGCGCCAGGATTGAAACCACGATCATCGTTGAAAAATCAGGCGCTCTCTCTGTCCCCACAAACCTCCGCAAAACTTCCACAAACCCAATAATTGCTAATGTGATTTGAAAATACCCGGCAAGGCCGGCAATTTTCTTTTTCCTGATCAATGTGCCTCCCACTGCAAACAGGCTGATGCCGTAGACAAATGAATCGGCAAGCATATCCAAACTGTCGGCGATAAGTCCCATCGATCGGGAAATCAAACCTGTTGTCATTTCGATTATGAAGAATGCGAAATTAATCGCCAGGACTGCCAGGAGTATTTTCCGTTGGTTTGATTGTTCTATAAATTCAGTTTGGCCGGATTGTTCGGTTTCGATTCTTTTACATCCTAAATTCAAATCAATCAGCGACTTCTCTATCAATTCAAGCTGGCCGTCATGAAAAACAGTTAATTGCCTGTTCGGGATATCAAAGACAAGATTCGAAATTCCCGGGACGCCGTCAAGTTTGATGCGGATGAGGTTCTCTTCGGAAGGGCAGTCCATTTTAGAGATTTCAAAAATCGTTTTCAGCATTTTCAATGTTCCTGTTTTGGTTGAAAAGCATCATACCTTATCCCGTCACCTCTTGTCAAGAGAAATTTTCGTATTGATGAGGAGAGTAGGGGTAGAGTCGTAGGAGGAAGCTTTAAAAGTTTCTTTACAATTAAATCATTTTCGGCTAGAATTGAATTATGGACAAAGTAAACAAAATTTTTCCCGTCTACCTTGGCGCATGCAGCGAATACAATCCAGGCAGCGTTGCTTCGATCATCGAGCAAGCGCTCAGCCAAATTCCGTTGGCAAAACCCATATCCGGCAAAATTGTCATCAAACCCAACCTGGTCATGGCCCACCCCAAAGTGGCCACGGAATCCTTTACCCGGAAAGAAGTCGTTGAAGGAATCCTCCAGGTGATCCGGAAACAGGGGCAAAACATCGAGAAAATCGATATTGTTGAAAAATCCGGCCTCGGCGTTACTACCGCCACCGCGTTTCGTCACGCCGGCTACAAACAATTGGTGCGGAAGTATAAAGTAAAATTGCGCGCCATGGAAGAACGAAGGCGCTCGACCGTCGTGCTGGAAAAAGGACAGGTACACTTCCATATTTCTATTGCCCGGGAAATAGCTGAGCGTGATTTCCTGGTCTTTGCCCCCAAACTAAAAACCAATGTGCTTTCACACAGTTATTCCGGCGCTTTGAAGTTAAACATCGGGACGATAGACAGTAAAGAACGGATTTATCACCACAACTATCATTTGCCGGTCAAAATCGTAGATATCCTGGAGGCGGCCAACCCCGATTTGATCGTTACCGACGGCATTCGCCTGGCCTTCGGCGGCAATCAAATGACCCAACAGGGCATTGACATGGGAGTCGTCGTGGTTTCTACCAATGCCGTGGCCCATGATATGGTATGCGCCAGGTTATTGGGATTGGACCCCTTCAAAATCGAGCATATTGTCGAAGCTATCCGGCGGGGATATGGCCCCGCATCTTTTGACGATATCCGGATAATGGGCGACTTTCCCATTGAAAAGGGCCAGGAAACCTGTAAAAAACTCGATTTCGGTTTTTTCCCCGTGGACAGGTTTCCATGCAATTTCGATATTCGCGTCGGGGTTCCATATTGTACCGGCGGTTGCCAGGGAATTTTCCTGGACTGGTTGCATATGGTTAGAGACCGCAAACCCAACCGCTTGAAAAGGTTTCCCCGTTTAACAGTATTATTGGGAAAGGTAACCGGTACCGGTGAGGCGCCGGTGGAAGCGAGAAAGGTATTGTTGGTAGGAGATTGTGCAGCCGCGTCCCGGGGGATCAAAACGAAAAAAATAGTTCGCATCAAGGGATGTCCGCCCAGCCACAAACGAATTGTTTGGGACATGATGGTTCATTTCCGGTTATTTGCGCCGTTGGTGCTGCCGTCATTGATTATCGACGGCTTTGTCCTATATCCCTTGAAGAAAATAAAAGGCTGGCTGGCAAATCTCAGGTACAAATCCCCGGATTAATTTTATGAGCCGCGAAGGTCCCGGCAGAAAAGGCGACAGCCATAAAGAGCGAAGGGACGCCAAGAGAATATTTAACGGTGGATCCAGGGAATGACGGGCTTGACATTTCCGCTGGATGTAGTATAAAAGAGGCTTGAAATAAATTAAGGAGATTTAAATGAGTCAGACAAAAGAAGAAAAAGAATTGACAGCAATCATCGAGACCAATAAAGGAACGATACGGCTAAAACTTTTCAACGAGAAAGCGCCGCTAACGGTCGGTAATTTTGTCAACCTGGCGCAACGGGGCTATTACAACGGGCTTAAATTCCACCGCGTGATCGCCAACTTTATGATCCAGGGCGGCTGCCCCCATGGCACCGGTACCGGCGGCCCCGGGTATCAATTCGAAGATGAATTCGCACCCGGATTAACTCACAGCAAACCCGGGATTCTTTCCATGGCCAACGCCGGCCCCGGCACCAACGGCAGCCAGTTTTTCATTACCCATGTTCCTACCGACTGGCTTGATCGAAAACACACTGTTTTTGGCGAAGTGCTGACCCAGGAGGACCAGGACGTGGTAAACCGTATCGCGCAGGGAGATAGTATTCGCAAAATTACCATCGAAGGTGATTATTCCCAATTAATGACGCAAATCAAACCCCGCCTCGACCAATGGAACCAGGCGCTGGATCAACGGTTTCCCCACCTGGGCAAATTGTTATAAAATAAATAATTTCCGCTTGACAGAACTATGGTAGTCTTGTAATATATTATCTTAAACGTTTACTTTTAAACAAAAAAAGGAACCATAGGTACATGAAACAATGTCTGAGGCGGTTATGAAGAAGAAGATAAGCCTGAGAGTTATCCAAAGAATATCTTTTTATTACGAAGCATTATTGAAATTGAATCTTACCGATGATTCCTTCATATCCTCCAAAAAACTGGAAGAAATAACCGGCGTATCTTGCAACCAGGTGCGCCAGGATTTTTTCTACCTGGGAATCTCTATTGGAAAACAGAAGAAAGGTTACCAGGTCAAAAAATTGTTCCGGGAGTTAAGAAAGATATTGTCCATCGATAGGGGGGCGGAAGTGGTGGTTATCGGCGCCGGGCGTTTGGGCCGCGCCCTTTCCGAGTATAAATTGTTTAAAGTCAGGAATATCCATGTTACAGCGTTGTTCGATATCAAACCGGGACTGGTGGATACTTCCGTGGATATCAAAGGGGAAGAAATCCCCATATATCATACCGATCGACTGGAACAGTATTTAAAGGAACATCCGGAAATTAAGATAGCCCTGCTGAGCGTCCCGGAACACGCGGCCCAGGAAACCCTGGACCGGCTTGTTAGTTATGGGGTAAAGGGTATAGTCAATTTTGCGCCCAGGATATTGAAGCTTCCCAAAAGCACAAAAGATGTTCAATTGGTGAACGATTGCATCGGCGCATCATTATACAAAATCGTTTACCAGATTTATCATAAGAAATAATAGGATAAACACCAGGGGCAGAAAAAGTGGACGTGATTTTGCATATTATCTTGTTCATCGTATTACTTGTCTTCAGCGCCTTTTTTTCCTCGGCCGAGACGTGCTTGTTATCTCTTAATATGATCAAACTCAACCTCAAAGCCAAGAAAAGAAAGAAAAAAGCAGTGCTGCTAAAAAAGATCCTCAAGGACCCGGAAGAATTTTTTTCCACCATTTTGATCGGCAACAATTTTGCCAACATTGCGGCCGCCACCATATCCACTGTCCTTTTTACCCGGTTGTTGAAGTCCGACGAAGAATTGGTCCTGCTGATCTCCACCGTGGTCACCACTATCGTGATTTTACTTTTCGGCGAAATCACCCCCAAGTCCTTTGCCTTCCGCTACAGCGAGCGGCTGTCTTACTTATATGCCTATCCCATTCGGCTTTTTACTTATATATTTTACCCCCTGGTCAAAATTACTTCTGCGATTTCCAATTTTATATTTAAGAAAGGGTCCCCGCGTATTGAGAAAAAAGACTTGACCATCGAGGAAATCAAACATTTTTTGTCCTCTGAGACGCAATTATTCAGCTACAACCCGGATTCCCTACGTATGGTGAACGAAATACTGGATATCGCGGAAAAAGATATCAAAAGCATCATGACCCCGCGTATGAAAATCGTGGCCCTGGAAGAAACCGCCGATACAGAAGAATTAATAAAAATTATCGCCGCCAAAAGAATTACTAAAATCCCCCTTTACCGCGACACCCTGGACAATATCACCGGCATCGTCCATATGGATAAGCTGATTACGGTCCTGGTGACCGGTGAATTGAAAAAAATAAGTTTAACCGATATTGCCGTGAAACCGATCTTTATCTCTGAATATTCCTCGTTGAATTATGCATTGAAAGAGTTCAAAAAATATGGTTTGAATATTGCCGTGGTCCTGGATGAATACGGTTCCACCATCGGCATTTTAACCCTCAGCGATATTTTCAGGGAAATCCTGGGAGAAATAGAAATCGGCCGTCACCCCATCCACCAGATCGGGAAAAACAAATTCCTGGTTAACGCCGGTATGGCCGTGGAAGAGGTTAATGCGAAACTCAATATTCAATTGCCCGAGAAAAAAGATTATACCACTCTATCCGGTATGTTTATCTATCATTTCGGCAAATTTCCCAAAGAAAACTCCAATATCAGGATTAATGACACGGTATTAGTGGTCAAACGCATGGGCAAACGAAAAATAGATGAAATCCTGGTGATTCACCATAAAAGTGAATGAAGCAAAATGAAAAATTTATCCGTTGTAATTATCACCTTAAATGAGGAAGACCGGGTTGAAGAAGCATTAAAAAGCTGCCGGGATATTGCCGACGAAATCGTGGTGTTGGATTCTTTTTCTACGGATAAGACCTGCGAAGTCGCGGCCCGGTACGACGCAGTAATTTATAAAAATGTGTTCAACGATTACGGCTCGCAAAAAAACCTCTCACTGGAAAAAGCGTCCCATGAATGGATATTGAACCTGGATGCCGATGAACGCGTCTCCGAACGTTTAAAAAATGAAATCCTGGCTTTTAAACAAAAACCGGACCCCGAAGCCGGGGAAGATGACGTTGATGGCGCGGATGGATTCCTGATCAACCGCAAAACCTTTTACCTGGGGAGATGGATCAAGCATTCCGGCTGGTACCCGGATTGCAAATTGAGATTGTTTCGCAAGAGCAAGAGCCGGTGGCAGGGGCGTATCCACGAAGCCCTGGTCCTGGAAGGAAAAACCTCCCGGATGTCCGGCGATATCCTCCACTTTACCTATCGCAATATAACCGATCACATCCAGCGGTTGAACAGTTATTCCCGGTTCCAGGCCCTGGATATCGTGGAAAAGAAAAAGAAATTACTTTATTTAAGGACTTTTTTGCTGCCGCCGATTACCTTTTTAAGGTTCTACTTCTGGAAACTGGGAATCCTGGACGGGTTCCCTGGGCTGGTAATCGCACTGGTATCTTCCTGGGCCACGGCCTCGAAATACCTGAAAGCGATTGAATTGAAAAGAAAAAGCCGGGGCAAACAGAATTAATTTTAAATTCAGTATTTAAAATTTCCCGCGTTTCTGTTAAAATAATACCTGGTAAGAAAAAAAATATTTGAATGTTAAGTCCATTAAATGAATTTAGGAGTACAAAGATGAGTAACGGCAGCCAACAAGGCGAGTTATTGGAGTTAGAAGCAGCGATCAACTTTCTTTACGATACATTTACCGGCAAAGCTACCAATCATTTCGAATTGCTGGGGCTATCCACCACGGCCACGCAAAA
Source organism: Acidobacteriota bacterium (assembly GCA_030837085.1). GTDB lineage: Bacteria > Acidobacteriota > Aminicenantia > UBA2199 > UBA2199 > JAKAGC01. Next base: position 6,236 of record JAUPLE010000550.1, read on the forward strand.
AGAGATTGAAGTCGCTTACAAGAAATATTCAGAGGAATTTTCCCCGCAGCGTATTGCCATGCTAACAGATCCCGACACAAGGAAAAAAGGTAATTTTCTCATCACGCGGGGGAAACAAGCCATTGAGATACTAACCGATTTCAAGAAGCGCGCCGATTATGAGAAGAGGGGATTCAGGGACCCTTCACCCGAAGATATACCGGAAGATACCGATGAAGAAAAAGCCAAAATAATTTATAAAAAGGCCAAATCCCTTAAAACCATGAAAGATTATGATAAAGCCGTCTGGGCGCTGAAAGAAGCCATTAAACTGGACCCCACCAAACCGGCCTATTACTTGATGCTGGGACATTGCCAGGCGCAATCCCCTCAACATAAAAAAGAAGCGGAACAAAACCTGCTGAAAGCCGCGGAATTGGAATCATGGAATGCCGAACCTTTTTTCGAATTGGGAATGTTGTTTTATAACGAGCGCTTGTTCAAGCGGGCCGAGACTTTTTTCCGCAAAGCCCTGGAACAGGAACCCAATCACCACCAGGCCAGGATCAAATTAGAAGCCATCGTCGGCCCGGAGAAAAAATTTATGGATGTCGCACAGGATAAACTGGGAAAAGTGCTACCTTCTATCTTCGGCAAAAGAAAATAAGGTTAAATTCCCAGGGTAGCTTCCCACATTTCCACATTCCCACACGACTTTAGCCTTTATACTTACGAAAAGAGATTTTTATTATCATGTACTGTTGTCTGTCTCGTTTGATCCGCTATGATTTCCTCCAATCTTTGCAACACTAGTTCCACTGTCGGTCTTAATATGCGGTCCTTTTCCATCATTTGCATAATCAACTCGTTGCTTTTCGGGGACAAATCCGGCCGTAGTCGGATTGGCTCCGTTGGCGTATCGGTCAATATCTTACCCATAATTTGCGTCATCTTCCCACTCTTCCCCCCCGGGAAAGGAATGCGCCCGGTAGTCGTCTCATAAAAAATAACCCCCAGGGAATAGATGTCGGTGGCCAACGAATAATCCCCATGCGAAATTTGCTCCGGCGACATATAATTCAACGTCCCCAACACCGTGCCCACCTGGGTAAGCTTCGACTGATGCTCGGTCTTGGCAAGACCGAAATCCAGCAATTTCACGAAATTGCGTTTCCCGCCTTTTTCGATCAGCATGACATTTTCCGGTTTTAAATCGCGGTGCACAATGCCATGGCTGTGTATTTTTTTCAGCGCCCTGGCGATCTGGGAGATAATATCCAGTATCTCCATCAAATCCATCTTTTCTTCTTCTGCTATTTTCGCGGCCAGGGTTTTTCCTTGCAAGTATTCCATGACAATGAAAAGTTTTTCCTGGTGCTGGCCCCGCTCAATGACTTTTACGATATTGGGATGATCCAATTGATCGATAATTGCGGCTTCTCGTATGAACCTCTTGCGGTGATTTTCGTCCTTAAACAACTCATCCCGCAGCACTTTAAGGGCCACCACCCCGGATTTTTCAATGGTGTCTACGGCCTTGTAAATGGTCCCCATGCCCCCGGAACCGATCCGCTCCAGCAGCCTGAATTTACCGATATATTTCTCTTTTTTCCAGAAAGCGAAAAAGGTAATATACCGTTTGACAAAATTGATAATCAGATACGATAGAATGGCAAAGGCTATTGCCAGGATGGCCTGGAACCACAGGGTTTGCCATATCGGAGGAACAATAATGATTTTGATGGCAGTACCCTGCTCATTCCAGACGCCGTCATTGTTGGAACCTTTGACCCGGAACACGTATTTACCCGGGTTAAGGTTGGTATACGTGACATAACGCCGGGTGGAATCCCTGTAATTCCAATCTCTATCGAATTTTTCCATTTTATAGGAATACCTATTTTTTTTCGGGTTAGAAAAATCCAGGGCCGCAAAATCAAAGGAAAAAACAGAATTCTTATAAGAAAGGATAATCTCTTTGGTCTCGATAACAGACTGTTTCAACAGGGATTTGTCACCGATCTTCACCGGTTCGCCAAAGACCTGGAAATCTGTGATCAAAACCGGTGGGATATGGGGGTTATCTGATATCTCCCCGGGGTAAAAGGCATTAAAACCATTGATCCCACCGAAAAACATTTCCCCGTCTTTACTTTTATAATAAGCCCCAGAATTAAACTCATTACTCTGCAAGCCATCTCCCACATTATAATTTTTAAACGTTTCCGTTTCCGGGTCGAATTTGGCTATCCCTTTATTGGTGCTCATCCAGAGGTTCCCATTGTCATCGTCCAAAATACAGTATATATTTTCATTGGGAAGGCCGTCTTTTTCCAGGTAATGTTTAAAAGAGCCGGTTTTCCGGTCGAATTTATTGAGTCCCCCACCCATGGTGCCGATCCAAAAAATTCCCGCATTATCTTCCCGTATGGAAGAGATGTCATTGTGGGTAAGGGTGGTGGGATTTTTCGAGTCCGCGTTCCAGACCTTGAACGTTTCACTTGCCGCGCGGTATAAATTTAATCCGCCCCCGGTTCCGATCCAGAGTGCACCGGAATGGTCTTCATATATCACATTTACATAATTATGACTTATACAGTCTTTTTTACCGGATACGGTCTCATAGCGGGTAAAGGTTTCTGTTCGCGGATCAAATTTATTAAGCCCCGCGGTAGTTCCCAACCATAATATACCGGCTTTATCTTCGTAAATTATATTGATATGATTATCGGACAAGCTCCTGGGGTTCGCAGGGTTAGGTTGGAAATAGGTAAACGTCTCTTTTTCCCGATCGAAGCGGTAAAGTCCATCTTTATAAGTGCCGATCCAAATTTTCCCGTGCCTGTCTTCCAGTATCGTCATTATTCTTTTATCAACCAGGCCGGATGCTTTACCTTTGATTTGAAAGCGGGAACATTTATTGGTTTTTTGGTCTAATATATCCAATCCGCCTTCGGTTCCAATCCACAGCATCCCGGCGCGGTCCTTGTAAATGGACCAGACGCTGTTGTTGCATAAACTGTCCGGGTTGTCCGGTTCACTGGCCCAATGGGCAAATCTCTGTTTCTTGCTATCGAATTTATTTAAGCCGCTGTCGGCGCCGACCCACACAATACCGCTGTTGTCTTCGTAAATACACTGGATATAATTGCTGCTGAGGGAGGCGGAGTTGCCCGGTTCGGACCGGGAATGGGTGATTGCGCCGGTCTCTTCGTCAAGCCGGTAAAGCCCCTCCCCATAGGTTCCTATCAACAATATAGTCGAATTCTTTTTTTCTTTTTGGTGTTTGAGGCCGGTTAAAGACATGATATTGGAACCCTCGCCGAAAACCCGGCTGTATTTCTTATTATAATTAACAAAAGTCCCGTTTAAGCTGTTAAATTTATTAAGACCGTCCAGGGTCCCAATCCAGGGGACGCCGGATGGGTCTATATAAATTGCCTGGACCCTGTTGTTACTAAGGCTGTTGGGATTGCCGGGTTCGTTTACATAATGGGTGAATTTACCGCCGGCAAATTTATAGACCCCGGAGTTCAGGGTCCCGACCCAGAGTACTCCCGGTTTTTCTAAAATCACTATTTTAACGGGGCAGTGGTTCAAACTATCGGGTTCCATCGCTTCCGGGAACCGGTGAATGAATTTTCCTGTCTTTAAGTCGAATCGGTTTAATCCGTTATTCGTTCCCAGCCACAAAATCCCTGGTTTCTCCTCGCAAATTGTCCATACGATATTGTTACTCAAGCTGTCGGCGTTTGACGGGTCATTGATATAATGGGTAAATATTTCCTTAAACCGGTCAAATTTATTCAGCCCCCCCCCCTGGGTGCCGATCCAGATGGTTCCGAACTTATCCTCATAAATCGATTGGATCCTATTGCTGCTTAAACTACCCGGTTCATCCGGGTTATGCCTGTACACCTTAAACGTATAACCGTCGTACCTGTTCAAACCGTCTTCGGTGCCGAACCAGAGAAATCCCCTGCTGTCCTGGAGAATAGCGTAGACGGTATTTTGGGAAAGCCCGTCGGCGATGCCGAATTGTTCAAAGTCGATATCCTTCTGCGGGAAAAGATGGCGAGGATATGGCAAGGCAATCATAATGGCTGCCCACGCAATCGCTAACCATAAACCTCTCATCGTTTTAAAATCTTTTTTCTCCATTTTGTATTTTCAGCCCAGTGAATAATCGATACGTTTGAACGGCATGATTATAAAACATTTTTTCATTTTCAGCAAGGGAATTGAAATTTTTATTTTGTCTTTCATTGACAATTGAAGTTGTTTATTATATATAATGTAGTTACATATTTTGCTAATTAACATTTAGGAGGAATAAAAATGAGCGACACCGAAAAAAAACGTGCAAAACTGACCGGGATTATCCTGAACATCCAATACCCGGATGGAACCCCCCGGATCATTACTCTTGATCCAAACGAGACCACCGGTCTCTTTTGGAGTGACCAGACTGTATTAGAAATATTTGCTCCATACTATGATAATGTTGATTCCGAGATGACAAAGGACCAATTTATTGAGCACTTCGGCCCGGAAGCTAAAAAGCTCCTTGGGAAAAACGACAAAATCAAAATTACTAGAAATGTGGTGAACGAACTGTGGATGCTGCCTGACAAACAGGGTTTCCTGCGGGCTGTGCTAGGGAAAGACACCAAGTGTACACCCCGTTGACCGGTAACCACTCATATTGACGCCGGGCTAAAAAATAAGGAGTGCATTTTCTCCGCGATCCGGGCAACCCGGGGACCGGGAATGAGCCACAAATTATCTTTAATGATAGTTATCCTTCTACTTTTTACCGCCGAGATAAAAGAGAACTTTTTCCACAAGCCCATGACTTTTTCATCATTGATGCCTTCATTAAAGGCCGAAAGCTCGATGATGACATCCGGGTTCATGGCCACCACCGATTCAATGGATATGCCGGGATAACCGATCCCCCCCTCATAAGCGTTCTTCCCGCCGGCCATTTCCATAAGCTCGTTTAAAAAATCCCCGGCCCCGATGATGTACATATTACTGAGAGTATCCGGGTTCCTACCAATAATTAAAAGCACCTTTACCTTTTCCTTGACCACTGTTTTTTGCCGGATATCCTCCAATTGACCTTTTATACTCGCTATTAATTCTTTTCCCTTTTCGTCGCAAGCCAATGCTTTCGAGACAGCAGTTATCCCATCAAACACATCCCCCAGGCAGGTGTGTTTCACTACTACCAGTTTTGCTCTTTTTTCCATTATTTTTATTTTTTCATAACTCTCCGGGTAAAGGAAGATGACATCCGGTTTCAAGCCCACGATTATTTCAAGATTTACGTCCAACAACCCGCCTACACGGGGAATCTTTTTGGCTTCCTCCGGGTAATTGCAGAATTTGGTGTTGCCTACCAGGCTGTTCCCTTTCCCTAATGCAAATACCATTTCAGTCAACGCCGGGGCTAATGTGATTACCCGTTCCGCGTGAACGAGAAGCGGCGCTGCTGCTAAAAGAAGAAAGATAAATAAGGGTTTTATTGTTTTCATAATACCTCCGATGGCAAGGAACCTTTTTATAAAAAGGTTCCTTGACCTCCAAAAATTTTTTATTAATAATAACCAAAAGTTTTTCGGGGGTCCAGGGGGCAGTTTTTCAAAAAAGCCCCCTGGATTTCATAATGCCTCCGGCGGGTCAGGGCCTTTTCGAAAAAGCCCTCACGGAGGGCGCGGTCCCGACTCTCCCAAAAACTTTTGACTATTTGATCCTGTACTTTATACCCAGCTCAAACCTCCTGCCCGGCGCCGGATACCCGATAAACTCCTGGTAATCCCTATCAAATACATTGGTTAATTTCCCAAATACCGATAAACCCTTTGCTACCGGGACCACCAAACTGAAATCAAAGGTATCGAACGCGGGCGCCACCACATACGGCGGCCAGGATTGATA
>JAUPLE010000551.1 GCA_030837085.1 Acidobacteriota bacterium
GATCCCTGATTCCTGACCCCTAATTCATCTTCTTCATTTCTGCTTTTTCCTCTCTTCCTTTTTTTACTTCATCATTCATAGTTCATCATTCTATCTTCTTTACACCGCTGTCCAGGTATTTTTCAAAGAAACCCGGGGGGAAAGTTAAATTGTAATGGGTGCGCATGGAATAGTAGAGAAAATCCAGGATATTGTAACCCGGCTCTTTTGTCTTGCTGAAAGCATGTTCCAATTTACGAATTTCTACCAGGATAGGGAAAGGAAGGTGGTCGCTGTCGCGGTGATATTCCAGGTACATGTGCGCCGCTTCCAGCATTAGGTATTTCAACAGCGTGGATTTACCTGATCCGGGCCTGCCCAGCACCACGAAACGCCGGTTCGTGCTTTCATTGAACACCTTATCAAACTTCATCGGCGGCTTTTCTTCCTTTTAGTTATCAGCATCCGCCGCAATTGCATCTCTTCGCCAGTGAATTCATCGTCGCCCTGTTTTTCCAGCATCAACCTGGAGTAATCCTCAACCGGGACGTTTTTCTTTACCCGCGGCATTACGAAAATAGAAGGCAGTTGGATATCTTTCTTTTCTTTCGGGTCCGGTATACCCACAAACAACAGCCGGTTATTGTGTTTAATCAACTGGTTCAAATATTTGGTTCTTTCTCACATCAAGTGGGTAAGCCCATTTTTGTATAGCCCGGTTTTTACTCATCGAATCCTTATGCCGCACCTTCCGGCATATACATTAAGCCAGTCTCTCTACATTTAAACCCAATTGAGCTTATATCGACCCTTTGGAGGGCGACATCAAAACTTTTTGCTATTATCCCCCCTTTCAGGACGCCGGCATCGCACCTTTACCGGTCCTGTATCAAGCCTTTTTGCTTTTGTACGACCTCTTTTTATAATTGTATCGGCGCTTTTTACTATTGTACCACCCCTTCTTACTATTATTTCATACCTTCGAGCCCCTGTATCACCTCTTAAAAAAGTCACCAGAAAAATTTTTGGAGGTGGCACCGAACCTAAAAGGCCTGATACTGATCCCTTGGGAATCGAATTAATCTCTCTGAGGAGTGAGATATATCCTTTTAGGAGTAAAAAAAGAAACCCCGAAGGCATGATATAATACCTTTGGGGGGTGATATAAGAGTAAAAAGGGGTGGCCCGGACGCTTAAAGGATTCAATTAATATTTCCGGGGGTTGATATAGGTTCTCAAAGCATTGATGCACCGGCAAAAGAGGGCGCTACCCATTCAAAGTGAGAAAGAACCAAATAGTTGAACCGCACAAACGTCATATTGGGTTCCGTACCCCGCTTTTGCAGGACAGAATAAATCTTTCCCAGGTGAAACGTTTGAAACATTCCCTGGAATTTCTCTTCTTTCTGGACCAACCCTTCGATCTCTTTAATGACATGTGAAACGGCCTGGAAAAAATTAAACGTGGGGATTTCGATTCCTTTCTCAATACAAATCCCTACAAAAATCTCCTCCAGCAGGTTAAAATCTACTTTTTCGCCCTGGGCGCCAAACACCAATTGGAATTCCCCTACGGTCCGGTCATCGGTAAAAAAATCCGTGAAGACTTCCAGCAGGATTTTTTCATCCTTAGCGCCCTTGCCTTCGACGGAACTCTCTTTAAATTCCAAGAAGGCCTGGGCCAGGACGGCCTTTGCTTCATCTTCGGAAACCAGGTCCCCGATAGCCTTAACCGTTTTCTTCGCGGCAAAAGCCAGGAATCGAACAGCCAACCCGGTCAATAAACCCGAACCGGACACAGACAGGATAAGTTCAGTCATAGCGATTTGCCTCCTCCGGTATGTTACGAAAATCGATAAAATTCAGCCTTTAAAGGAAAATGATGGGTTCTCTTTCAGCCATATAGAGATAATATTGATGTAATCATTAAAAATCAGTTCATCAGTAACCAGTTTCAATTTTTCACAGAGAAAAGGTAAGTCGGCTTTTAACAGTTGATAACGTCTCAGGATTTCATTGCCCCCTGGTATTACAGAATGTTGCGATATATTTTGAAGCCAATTTCTTATAACCTTGATTACTTCGTGAACATTATTTTGGTGTGATTGAATATCCTGTCCGGCAATATCAGAGATGAATTGCTGATAACGGTGCCGTTCTTTATCCAATATTAAACACGCTTTTTCCCGTTGTACATGATTCCCAAAGCGTTTTGCCCCCAGGAACATTCCTAATTCAAGGGGCATATTAAAACGTGGTAATCCTGTCTTCTTGTCTAATTCTGTTAAAGATATATCGTGAATACCATATTTGCAGCTTTTGATGATTTTCGCGATTTTTTCAATTCTTACTTCACTGCTGTCTTCTATCTCAAGTGCACAGCGCGCATTGCAACCGCAATCGAACACTGTAAAGATAATGGCGAAGAAGATATCTTTATAAACTTCATCGAACGGGCAATTGATAAAGACGTCTTTTGAATAATCAGGATGCATTGGAAACGCTTCGCGCAGCGATTACTTCTCTTACTGCTTTTCTTATCGCTAACCGACTAACGGTACCACGCTTAACTGGGGTCATTATTTCTCGGACCGGGTAGGAGGGGGTTGATGTCTCCTCCGTTCGATAGAGCGGACGACGTTTGATACGCCCCATCGTACTTTTACCGGCAATTTTTTTGTCTTTGCTCATTTTGCTCACCTTTTTACACTTACAATAATAATATGAAAGCGGCTCTTTTGTCAATATTTATATTTCTATGCCAGATTTTTTTTGCCATTATAAAAGGAGGGCCGGAGGCTCCGTCATTGAAAGGGTAAAGACGTGGGTTTTCACTGACCTTCGCGTCTCTTAGGATATGCCGGGTTTAAAACCCTGCCAATCTAACCAATTGAGAGGAATTGGTAATGTTAATTGTTCGTATGACATTTAGTCGCGCAATGGCGTGCGCGGGTAACCAGACACGCGAAACATTGCGGTCAAGCAAGAAATTGCATGGCAAGAGTGGCATGGTAC
>JAUPLE010000552.1 GCA_030837085.1 Acidobacteriota bacterium
GATAATTTAACCGGTTGATCTGACATTTCAACCGGTTGGTTCCACGATTTAACCTGTTAAATTGACATTTTAACCGGTTGATTTCACAATTTAACCGGTTAAATTGACATTTTAACCGGTTGGTTCCACGATTTAACCGGTTAAACTGACGTTTTAACCGGTTGGTACGACATTCTAACCGGTTGATTCCACATTTCTACCGGTGTTATGGCAATTCAACCGGTTGTTTTCTCGTCCGGCCCATTTTTCTCTTACAAGAATCAGTGTTAATCAGTGTAATCGCCCATACGTGGACTTATGTTTTTTTCAATTCGTGGTAATTCGTGCAATTCGTGGGCAGTTTTGGGGAGAAAATTTTGCCTGTCCCGGGATTGTTCCTTTTATATTTTTAACGCCGTACAGGGTTGTAATTTTTTTCTAATTATGCGATAACATGTGTATACCAAATAGAAAAGGAGGTATACACTATGACGGACGAAATTATCGACCTTCAAGAATTTCGAAATAGGATTAAACCCCGCGTCATCTTCGGGATTATCATAGCTATCGTGATATTATTCGCCGTAATTTCAAGTTTCTTTACGGTAGACCAGGAGGAAGAAGCCGTGGTGCTGCTGTTTGGGAAATACGACAGGACCACCGGACCCGGGTTACACTTCAAAATGCCCTTCGGCATTGAAAAGAACTACAACGTTCCAACCCAACGTGTTCTTAAAGAAGAATTCGGGTTCCGCACCACCCAGCCGGGCATTGTGACCACTTACTCCACGGGTAATTACGAAGCGGAGTCCGTAATGTTGACCGGCGACCTGAATATCGCCGATGTCACCTGGATCATTCAATACCGCATCAAAGACGCCTACGCCTGGCTATTCCACGTGGAAGACCAAACCAGGACTATCCGCGATATTTCCCAATCGGTGATCAACCTGCTGGTGGGAGACCTGGCGGTATTCGACGTGGTGACCACGGAACGTACCCGCATCGAACAAAAAGGCCAGGATATGATGAATACTATCTTTGATCGCTATAAAATGGGTATTCGCGTGGTAACGGTAAAATTGCAAAAAACCATGTACCCCAAGGGGGCGGTGCAGGACGCTTTCGAAGATGTGAATAAAGCCATCCAGGACCGTATCCGCTTGATTAACGAAGGCAAGGAAGCCTATAACAACCTCATCCCCAAAGCCCGCGGCGAAGCGGAAAAAACCCTCCGGGAAGCCGAAGGCTATGCTATTGAGAAAATAAACCAGGCCAAAGGCGACGTGGCCCGGTTCCTGGCCGTACTGGGCGAATACAAAAAAAATCCCAATATAACCCGGATTCGCCTCTACTATGATATGTTCGGCGCTGTACTCGGTAATTCCGAAGATACGGACCTTATCGATAAACAATTGGAAAATTTCCTGCCGGTCAAATCGCTGGCCAAAGAGAAAAAAGGAGATAAACAATGAACAAATTCAAAGTAATTGGAATCGCTGTCGCCGTGCTGGTATTTATTATTCTCATGATGGGTCCCTATTACGTCGTGGAAGAAGGCGAAATAGCAATTGTTACACGGTTCGGTGAACTAGTCCGGTCTGAAACCGATGCGGGTTTGAAGTTGAAGATGCCCCTCATGGATCAAGTAAAGAAATTTTCCAAAAAAATTCAATCATGGGACGGTGAAGCCCAGCGGTTTCCCACCCAGGAGAACCAATTGATATGGGTAGATTTCACGGCCCGCTGGAAAATCGTAAACCCGAAATTGTTCTATGAATCACTGGGCTCGATTACCCAGGCCCATTCCCGGTTGGATGACGTGGTCAATTCCAGCGCCAGGGATATCATCGCCGTAAACCCCCTGCGCGAATCGGTGCGCAACTCCGACCTTATCAATCAAATCGAACGAAAAGATGTCTACCGCACCGCTCAATCCGCCGAGGTTGCCGGTACTGAAGATAGTGAAATGTCATCGAAAATTAATACCTTTACCAAAATCACCTACGAACCGATTGCCAAAGGCCGTGAAAAACTGTCGGCGGAAATGCTGGCTTCGGCCAGGAAAATTACGAATACATACGGTATCGAATTGATCGATGTGATTATCCGGCAAATCAAGTATTCGGACGATATCACCCAGAACGTGTACACACAAATGATCAAAGAAAGAAACCAGATCGCCCGCGCATTCCGTTCCGACGGCGAGGGTGAGAAAGCCATCTGGCTGGGGAAAATGGATAAAGAACTGAAAACGATCCAATCCGAGGCGGAAAGACAGGCCAAAGAGTTCAAAGCCGCGGCGGATAGGGAAGCCCTGGAAATCCGGAACAAAGCTTACAGCCAGGACGCTGAATTCGCCGACTTCTGGATGGCGTTGGACCAGTATGAAAAACAGTTGCCCAAGATGAAAAAAATCCTCAGCACCGATTTCGAGTTCTTCAAGTATCTTTACAAAAAATCAGGGAAATAAGATTATTAGAAGTTTTTGGGGGGGTCGGGACCTTTTTTCAAAAAGGTCCTGACCCGCCGGAGGCAGAAGTGATGGCGGATTTAGGTTTACATAAGCCCTTTGTACATACCGCCGTCCATGAGGATGGTTTCACCGGTGATATAGGAAGCGTATTCCGACGCCAGGAAGGCGCAAAACGCCCCGAAATCGGCTGGGGCGCCGATCTTTTTAGCCGGGATACCTTCAAGTATTGCTTCCTGGGCCTTATCATACGATATGCCTTCTTTTTTAGAGCGGTCTTCCAAAAGTTGTTTCACCCGTTCGGTCATGATGTAACCCGGAGCCAGTACGTTGGCTGTAATATTCAAAGCCGCCACTTCAAGGGCAAGGCTTTTAATATACGCCACCACCCCAACCCTAGATACATTGGAAAGCGCCAGCGTAGGAATGGGCTGTTTCACCGTCACGGAAGCGGAAGCCAATATCCGGCCCCATTGTTGTTGTTTCATTGTCGGTAAAAAAGCGTTTACCAGGTTAATGGTGCTGATTAAATTTAAATCCAGGGCTTTTTTATAATCTTCACCGCTGAAAGCTTCCACTTTCCCGGGTGGGGGGCCGCCGGCGTTGGTAAACAGGATATGGCAGGCGCCGAAATGTTCGAGCACTTTCTCTTTTAATAATGCAATGCCGGTTTGATCCGTGACATCGCATACCAGCGGCAAGACATCGACGTGGTAGGTGGCTTTTAGATATTCAGCGGTTTCATCGATGCGGGTTTTGTCCCGTGAGCAGATGGCCAGTTTGACGCCTTCGGCGGCCAGGGCTTCGGCCACAGCTTTTCCCAGCCCTTTACTGGCGGCTGAAACAACCGCGATTTTGTTTTTAATCTTTAAATCCATTAGTACCTCCTTATCTTATTTCATCTAAATTCATTCCCAATAAATGCCTTTTAGCCTCTTCAAAAGTAGTCGAGGCATGGACACTGGACCTGATTTTTTTGCAGCCGACGCGGCCGGAGAATAAATACCGCGCAAACGCTTTCGCCCGCGACAACTGCAACCTGGGCGGGTAATACTCCCGGATCAACTCCAATAACCGGTTAATACTCC
>JAUPLE010000553.1 GCA_030837085.1 Acidobacteriota bacterium
GGAAGAGCGGAAGAAACAAAAACCTATTGAATATCCTGGGATTTTTGGTTATATTATAGGCAACCGGCCTTCCTAAGGAAGAAATCGATAAGTTATAAAAGTTCATCGGAAGACCTACGCTGTCCCCCCGTAAATAATTAATAATTAACCACTAACAATTAATACTTATCACTTTGTTTTTGTTTTGTATGTCTCTGATCGACTTCTATTTGTATCCGATATACTTCTGTTTGTGTCTGATTTACTTCCGTTTGACGCCGATACACTTCTAATTTAAGCCGATCGACTTCCGTTTGTCACCTTTACACTTCCAGTTGATGCCGTTCCACTTCTATTTGTCGCCGATATACTTCTAATTGATGCCGTTATACTTCTATTTGAAGCTGATTGACTTCGATTTACAATTGAATTAGGAAATAAAGAGAACCGAGATGCTTTTTTTTGAGAGAGGTGAAAGGGACAATCGAAAAAATTGATCGTCCGGGCTATGGCCTACCGGTTTGAATAAAGATAGGATAAACCGTCACGCCAACTTCCGGGTCTTGAAAAGGAGTTTCGTATTTCTTCTGATTTGCTTCATCGATGGACTCAATGAAGGAGACCAGGAAAATATCCGGGAGTCCCAGCCGACTTCCATAATGGGCGGCTTGTTCCAGGGCCGAGCGATACCCACCCAGGTCCGTGAAACTTTTTAATTCGATTCCATAGGTCATTTGATCGTATCGGATGAGAAGATCGATTTTACCGTTGCCCGTAGGAAATTCCGGGAAGATGCGAATATTTTTGCCCCGCAGTAATTCATCCAGGTAGGCGTATAAGTTAAAATGGAAAACCGCTTCATATAAACGCATATCATTGCGCCTGGGACAGTTTTTAAATAACCAGGTTTTATTTTTTTCCAGGTAGGTTTGATAGAGTTTCAATATACCGGGGATATCCAGATGGTCCGGGAAGATCACCTCCTTGACCAGGAAGAAGGAATCCACCAATTGTCCCATTTCCTTGAAAATTTCACCGGAAAAATAATTGAATAACCGCTTTTGAACAAAAGGAGAAGCAAATTTAACGTAACTGTCATCGCCGGTAATGGTCTCGGGTTCGATCACGCCGTTCATGTAGAGATAATTGATCTCTATATCATCAAACCGGAATTTGACCGGTTTATCGGTTTTAAAGAGGTTTATTACCGTGTTGCTGTAAGGTTTGGTTTTGGCTTTGCTGATGATGTTAAGTATGTTATTATTGGGAAGGATATTGACGGCTAACCGGTAGATGTTTTCAAAATCGGCAAGCCTGATGGGTTTGGCTGTATCGTTGGGGTAATTTTCGATCCCTTCGGTGAGGATTTCGCCCAGCCAGCAGGTTAAACCCGGTTGGCCGGCGGTTTCCTTATAGAGTTTTTCAATAACCGACGGTTCTATTTCCTGTCCGCTCTCTTTTTCATAACACAGGAACATTTCCTTGACCTCATCATAGGTAAGATTGGGAATGTGTAAGCTTTGCTGTACATTAAAAGGAGAGCCTTTTTCATTTTCGATGCCCAGGACGCTTCGGACGCCGATAAGGGCCACGCTGTGCAGCATATACCACCTGTCCTTTTGCGGTTTTCTCAGTTCTTTTTTCCTGCGCATGTAGATATTTCTAAATACACTTACCAGGCCGTTGATGGCTTCTTCGCCCAGGGCATCGAATTCGTCGAGGATAAGCGCCAGGGGTTTTTCCAGCACGCCGCGGGTAAAAACCTCCTGGAATTCTTCCAGGGTATCGATGGGAGGTATGGCTAGATGAAGTTCCCGAGAAATATCCCGGGTAATGGCGGAAACGATTCGTTGTATATCCGTAACGGATTTAAGATGCTCCAGGTCAACGTTTACGGCGTGGAACCCTTGCGATTGTTCTATTTTTTTTAGTACTTCCATCATGATCCAGCTTTTGCCGCATTGCCTGGGGGCCCAAACAGTGATATAATGGCCGCCTTTATCAGGGTTTTCACCCACCACCCGGGTATAAGCCTTATCGATCAGTTCTTTCCTGGGCGCATAATAATGCACATCCGCATCGATAGGTCCATATGAATAAAATCGTCTGATTTTCGGCTCCTTATCATGTTCATCCATGCCGTTTACGCACTTATTTTATCAGAAGTTTACGAGTAAAGCAAATATCAAACCCGAAAGATGAACCGCCTGTGTAGGGGTTTGATTCATCAAACCCGAAAATGAACCGCCTGTGCAGGGTTTGATAAATCAAACCCCTACAATATAAATCAAGCCCCCACTGGATTCAAAACCCGGCCCACGAACAATATGGCGCCGGTTTCGATGTCGCGAATAAAATAAATGAAAGGCCGATCGATGGCGACAGTCATTGGAGGTAATTCTATTGATGTTATATCCACTGTGACGGCAGTGGCCGCGGCCGCTTCAGTTCCGGCTTCATCAACGGAAATAAAGGCTTTATGATAAACATCGCCGATACATAAAACCCTTGTACCGGTCATACCTGAGAAATCCGCCCGGTCATCGAAGGCTTCGGGCATTCCCATCGCAATCAGCGTCTCTTTTAAACTAAAAGTCGATTCATACCCGAATTTCGGCATTACCAGGTTAACTGTCCGGTGTCCCAGGGTATCGAATACGGCCTGGATCATTGCTGTGTTAATTGCTTGTTCGACTTCAAAAAACCGGCCCTGGTCAGGGACCAGGATCACCATAGATAATTCATCGTCCACGTAAGGTAATTCCACGGCCCGGTAACCGTCAAACACAGCCCCGGCTGTTTGTTCTCCACCCTCTCCGGTTCCCGGGGATAGAGTCATCATTGGCGTCGAGACTGTAGTCCCGTCTAAAAGATAGAAAGCGCCGTTGGTTGTGAGTGTTTTATCGAAAGGGATAGCCCAGGAGGCAAAGAAATAAATAGCGTTTGTTAAAACCAGCCTCGTATCCTGGGTAACTGAACCATCGGGTTAAAGGTTTTTTATACTGTCTTCGGTTTGTTTGGCCAACCAGTCATTAATGGTGATTCGGGCGGCATTGGGATCGGCATAGAA
>JAUPLE010000554.1 GCA_030837085.1 Acidobacteriota bacterium
ATACGTTTCTTAGGGAAAGCGTTACGTTTCTTAGGAAACTCGTTGCGTTTCTCAGGGAATGCGTTACGTTTCTTAGGGAATAAAATAAATTTCTTAGGAGGCACGTTGCGTTTCTTAGGATTCGAATTACGTTTCTTAGAAAGTAAATAGCAGTTCATAGGGTGGATGATACGTTTCAAAGGGTGCATGATGCAATGCGAATGGTGTATGGTTTACCCCGGGGAACGGACAATATATAGCGGGTGGTAGATAATGCGATGTGATTGGCGCTGTTTTTATTTCGAATAAAGCGAAATATTGTCCGAGCGATATATTATTTATTACCGGTCACGTGTTTATTTATGCGATTTCAGAGAAAAAGCGCCGAAAAAGGACGACAACGAATTATTTTCTCTTGCAAATGCAATGATTTTCCGGTAGAATTTGTCTTACGATAAAGGAGTGCGATGATGGAGTCTATAAAAAACATTCGCATATTGGAAAAGGAAGCCAATAAACGGGGAGACCTTTTCACCCGGCTGATGAAAGACCTGTTCCTGACATTGGGTTACGATAATCCGCGCTTTAATATTCACAAACCGGGCCGTGAAATGGATATAGAAGCGGTCCACCGGACTGAAAAGAAACGTATGTTCGCCGAATGCAAAGCCACCGAAGAGAAATCCGGGGGCGATAATATCAACAAGTTTGTCGGCGCGCTGGACGCGGAGAAAAGAAAATCCCCCGATATGGGCGTAGAGGGCTATTTTGTTTCTCTTTCAGGTTTTAAAGAATCGGCCATCGAGCAGGAGAAGGAGGCCGGTGACCGGGTAATCCTTATCGATGGGCAGCGGGTTATCGACGAATTGATCCGGGGGAATATTATTGTGTCGCCGCTAAAAGCGATGGAACAAGCGACTCACTGCGCCGCCGGGCATGGGGAAAACGTAAAGGCGGATGAATCTTTCGAACTCCTGGCCCATGATACGGGCTGGATATGGGTGGCTTATTTCCTGCAAAACAAACAGAAGACGCATTTTGCGCTGATCCACGCGGATGGGGAAGCCCTGGCGCAGGAACCGGCCCAGGCCATTATTCAAGCGGACCAATCCGTGGGCGGCGACCTTCATACCCTGGAGTATTTAGCGCTGGCCGGGCATCCGGCCATATCGGATAAGCAGGTAAAAGAGGCCCTTGATAAATATCTCCACTACCTGGAACAGGAATTTGGCGGTATTACCCTGGAAGGGATGCCGGCCGACCAGGAAGTAGGCCCGCGGCGTCTCAACCTGGAAAATATTTTTGTACCCCTATATCTGGTGATTTCCGTCGAAAAGGAACAGGAGCAGGGTTTGCTTGCTTCCGCCGGGGATGTCGCGAATAGGAAAGCGAAGAAAGGACCGGGGCGTCTACCGGTGGGTAGGCTTATTTCAAAGTATCCATATCTGGCCATCCTGGCCGCACCGGGCGCTGGCAAAACCACCCTTATCAAACGGTTGGCAGTGGCCTATGCTTTCCCGGAACGGCGCGCCCTTATCGCGGATGAATTGCCGGATAAAGATTGGTTGCCGCTGCTGATCCGGTGCCGGCAACTGGGTGCAACGGTTTCATCGCCCATAAGTGAAATCTTGTGTGATATTGCCAGGAGGGCGGAATTGAATGACTGGAAAGATGCTTTTTCCCTGCTGGTGAATCGCGCCCTGCGGGACGGTAATGTGCTGCTCCTGGTGGATGGTCTGGATGAAATCTCGGATGAAAGCAGCCGGGTGAGTTTTGTCAAGCAATTACGCACCTTCCTGGCGACGTACCCCAATGTAAATGTGGTGGTGACCTCCCGTGAGGCGGGTTTTCGAATCGTGGGCGGGGCCTTAAGGGCCCACTGCCGGGAGTACCAGATAGCGAATTTCGATAATAATGATATCAGACGATTGACTTTGGCCTGGCACAAAGAAGTAATGGGCGACCGCCCGGATGTACACGAAGAAGCGGAAAAGCTGGCCAATACTATTTGGGAAAACGAACGGGTGCAGCAACTGGCAAAGAATCCCCTGCTTTTGACAACGCTCCTGCTGGTCAAGCGCTGGGTTGGACAGCTTCCCACACGGCGGAGTGTGCTCTACGGCAAAGCCATCGAAGTGTTGTTAATGACCTGGAATGTCGAAGCCTACCAGCCCATGGAGTTGGATGAAGCCATCCCGCAATTGTCATTTGTTGCGTTTACCATGATGAAAGAGGGTATTCAGCGTATTTCTTCGAGGCGGTTGAATGAAATCCTGATGTTGGCGCGGAAACAAATGCCGGAAGTGCTGGGCTATACCCGGTATAGTGTGGCAGAGTTCATCAAGAGGATCGAGTACCGCAGCAGCCTGCTGATGTTAAGTGGGCATGATATTGAAGACGGCACATTGGTTCCCATGTATGAGTTCCGGCATTTGACCTTCCAGGAATATTTAACGGCGCGGGCCATAGTCGACGGTTATTATCCCGATCGCAAAGATGAAGACACCTTGCTGAGCGTTCTGGAACCTCACTTAATGGATGAAAAATGGAAAGAGGTTGTGCCTTTGGCGGCAGTATTGGCCGGCAGAAACGTGCAACCCCTGGTTCAATGTCTTATTCAACAATGTAAAAGATTAAAGACTACCCATTCCGATCATTTTCCAATGTCTCCCGCAGTTCTTTTGGGACAATGTATCCTTGATGAGATTCAATTGGTGCCAAAATTACTGGAAGAGGCATTGGAGTGGATTGCACGACGGATAAATTCGCTTTCACCTATTATTCCCTCACTGTCCAAGGGTAGATATGGAGAAGTATTTCTAAAAGTGGTACAGGATGCTTATATGAGTTCCGATACAGATTTGCTTTCATTGGGGGGGGCATTAGGCAGCATTTATTTGCATCGGATGGGGCGGATGCGTAAAACAGAGCATTATCAAGATCCATTGCTTTATGAGAAAATAACAAATTTCCTAGAAAGTAAAAATACTCTTCAAAAGGCACTCGGAGTATTGGGTGTCATGGATATCGCTTTTTATTTTTCAGATAAAGGACCTCCTTCAGAATTGAAAAAACAACAAAAATTATGGGGTGAAAAAATTGTTTCTTCTCTTTTCTCGGATATACCTTACCTTCATATTGCAGCCTGTTGGGCTTATGTCTGGCTGGGAAATACTGGGGCATGGACGCCGAAACGTCGCCCGGATGTTCTTTCACGTTTATTGTATCTCTGGAAAAATTCACCGCTCCCCGATGTTAAATATATGGCACGAAGGGCCATTTCGTCATTGCTTATTGTTGACAGAGATTTAAAACCGCTTCCCGAGCCGGATGCGGATTCGATTCGGTTTATAAAAAAAAAAATTTTAGTTAATGAACGTTGGGAGAAAGTGGCTTCACTGGTTATCGCCTTCTACTGGAAGAAGCCCTGGTCGGACGAAGAGTTGGCGGGAAAAGTCAAAAATTCAAAACTAAGAGAACCAAACCGAACACTGATGCTTAAAGCGCTAAATGCTAAATAGTGGGACTGCGTCGCCATCTTGAGCAGGCCGCAGGGAATTTTGGGACTTTAACGGAAAAAGGGACAGTCAAAAAAATAATTTTATTAGCCGCGAAGGGACGCGAAGGACCACGAAAAAAAACTTGGTGTTTTGGCGAACCGTCTTTTGGTGGCAATATTTTCATACTCTTTGGGCAACGGCAAGCTGTTAATGAATGGCTGACCTACAAATTTATTTTTCTTCTTTTTTCCCGGAAATTCGCATTTTTCTTACTGCCCTATCCTCGAAACGGTGTTTGGCTTCGGCCTCGCTAATGTAACCGGTGAGCCAGGAAGTACTCATGGGGTATTCATCCGGGTGGAATATGGTATTGAACCCGTGCCAGATAATTATGGCCAACGTTGCCAACAAGGCTTCATAATAATGTATGGTCCGCGCTAAAGAAATGATCGAGGATGGCCAACCCGCGGGCAATGCCTTTGGAAACCAGAGCACCAGGCCGGATAATACCATAATCCCTGTACCCCACACAAGCGCCCAGAATTCGAACTTTTCGCCGAAATTGAAAATTTCATACTTTGGTTGCTGTTTATTGCCGGCAGGACCGAGATAAAATTTAACGGATTTAAAGAAGTCTGAAAAGTCGCGTTTCCTGGGAAGCACTTCAAAAAGCATGCCCCTGCCACGCTTCCGAAAGATCATGTAAAACCCGAATATTATGA
The DNA here is from genome assembly GCA_030837085.1 of Acidobacteriota bacterium. GTDB lineage: Bacteria > Acidobacteriota > Aminicenantia > UBA2199 > UBA2199 > JAKAGC01. The sequence goes on from JAUPLE010000554.1 coordinate 4,202, forward strand.
AATCGGTGGTCATTGCCAGGGCGGCGAACCGGTGGATAAAGCCGCGCACGGTTTCATTCATGCCCACCGCAAAAAGCCACCTGGCCCAGAAGGCTTCCGGGAACTTGAGGGCAAAACCGGTGATGACTAAAATGGTAAAGGTAATAAATAGGATCATGTGGCTGATGCGTTCATAACGGTTCATGCGGATGATATGTCCCAGGGCCGACTGGGTTTTATATTTGTTCCGTACGGCCCATAACCATACCAGGAAATTATATAAGAGCATCCCGGCTACGGATAAGACGATGATAATAATGTAGATATTACGTACGACATTTTCCACTTTGCCCCCCGCCCCCGGCTCGCCCATGGCGGCCCGGTGGGTAAAACTCTGGGCAAAGGTGTCGGAGACGGTCCCGTGGCATTTGCCGCAGGCGGCGCCGCGGTTGGAAATATACATCCGGGACGAGGGGTGAGATGACGGCAGCGAATGATGGGCGTCATGGCAATCGGAACAGGTGGCGCTGGCCCCCATGGTCCCCCGCTGGGTCAAGCCGTGGAAATCGCTCATGTAACTTTGAACCGGTATGGTATTCAGACCATACCGGGCCATCATTCGCTCATTGTTATGACACCAGATGCATACCTGGGTGGCGGCCCACTGCTTGGCGTCCCCGATCCGCGAACGCAGCGAAGCCGTATCGTGATCGCCGTGACAGGTGATGCAGTTGGGGACATCGTTGTTGCCGTGCTGCAAACTCCGGCCATGGGGACCATCTTCAAACGTCTTTACCTGGCTGGGGTGACACTTCCGACATACGTTCATGATCACGGTCCGCCCCACCGTGGAACCGGCGGCCGACGACGATAATATATTGTGATGACTGTGACAATCGGTGCAAACGGCCCCATTTTTTCTTTCTTTAATGGCCTCGTAGTGGACGCTGGTTTTGTAACGGGTGATTAAATTCCGTTTGGTGATATTTTCTTCCAGGTTGAGTTTTTCCTGGCTGTGGCATTTGCCGCAGGTATCGGCCTGGTTCAATTTCGACATGGCGCTTTCCGGCGTTGAAAGCGGGAGGATGTTGTGGCCGCCGTGGCAATTGTGGCAGTATGGAGCCCGGGAATTCCCTTCGGAAAACCCCTTGCCGTGGATGTCCATTTTGATAAAGCTGGAATAGATATCGTCATGGCATTCGCCGCAGTTTATTTTGGGGGGTGTGGCGCCGTGGGGAACTTCCTCGAAGGCATTTTTATTCTCGCCTTTATGGCAGTCTGTGCAGGTGAGGTCTTCATGGGCGCTGCCCTTTAGCGCATCCACCGGGACATAGAGGTTTAAGGTTTTGCCCCTTTCGGTTTCCGGGGTTAATGATTTATCCGAATGGCACCCCAGGCAGTCTTCTTTGGTTACTGCCGCATTGGTCACGGTGGGCATATAAAAAATAAACCCGGCCATGAAAATAGCCACAAAGGCACGCCAGTACAAGGCACCAAGGGGCGCCAAAGGTTTTTTATAAAAAAAACCTTGACGACCTGTTGTTAACTTATTATGTTTCCTATTCATTGTTTTATCCTTTTTTTGTGTGTTTTGTGTGTTTCGCGGGCATTTTTATTTGCAGTAAAAAGCCGGTCACAAACATAAACGCCAGTTCAAAGGCGATAAAGATGAAAAGGCTCCTGGCCACCCCGGAAGTAAATCCGTAGGAATGAAGCCCTACGCCCAGTAAATTGACTCCGAACCAGGCGAGCGAAACGGCAATAACTCCGATGATCGTACCGAAAGCCCAACCGTTTTCTTTGATCCAACCGGCCAACCGGGCATGGAACAGGATGGCGGACCACAGGAGTATTAATAATGCGCCGTTTTCTTTGGGGTCCCAGCCCCAGAACCGGCCCCAGCTTTGATCGGCCCAGATTCCACCCAGCACGGTGCCCAGGAAAGTAAAGACAATGCCGAAAGCCTGGATGGCGTAAACGGCCTGGAAGGTGTTTTTTAACAAGTCTGTTTTATCGGGCCGGAATATTTTTTGCAAGAGGTAAACATGACCGATAAAACCGGAAAGTACAATGCCGGAGTACCCAAGGATTATGGTAATGACATGGGACGCCAACCAGAAATTGGAATCCAATACTGCCACCAACATGCCCATGGTATCGCCTTCCATAGCGTACTTCCCAGCGATCAACAACATGACTATCCCGGCCAAACCGCCGGTCAATATGCCGATATTTCTTTTTTTAGATAATTCCAATATCAATCCCAGCAGTGCGGTTATCAACCCGGTAAAGATAAAGGTCTCGTACAAATTGGTCACCGGCGGCCGTTTCATGATGCCCATCCGGGCTATTACCCCGTATAGGTGAAGCAAAAATCCCCCCGCCAGTAAGATAAAACCGAACCGGTAAAACCATTTCTTTAAAACGATAAAAGAGAGTAAGAGGAATATGACGGAAAAGCCGTAAAAGAATTGGGCTTTATAAAATGGATCCAAACGGTTATAAAATACTTCGAGGGCTATGGCCCGTTCCCTGAGCCGGGGCCCGGCCTGTTCCCGAACGAATTGGTTAAGGGTCTTTACGCTGCTGTCGAAACGTACCTGGTCATTCTCATGATAAGCAAGGACAATATCCCGGAGTATACGGATTTGCGGTCCAGGGGCGTGACCATGGATATAAGAGGCCACCAGCACGTCCCAGGGACTTACCCATCTTTCGTCCGCCTCTTTCTCCTGCGCCGCGCCCGGGATAATGGTTAGCGGCAACTCCCGGTAGTAACCGGCCCACTCATTCATCCGCCTGGAAACCTCAGAAATTTCTTTTTCACCGGCTGAAAATTCCTTTTCGGCTTTGTCTTTAAACGCAGCGAGAAGGGCATTCATTTTATCTACCTTTTCAGCCAGATCAAGAAAACAGGATTCTTTTTGGTCTATCGGCAGCCCCAGGGTTTCCCGGGTTTTCGCATCGGCAATAGTAAAATTGCTGTGGGGAAAAAGGAAAAGGAAACTCTCCTGCAACTGCCGGTAAATGTATAACTTGTTATAAAGAGTTATGATTTCGGTTTCAATAAAGGACCTTTCTTTATCAGGGATTTTCGAGACGTTCATGGCCAGTTGCCGGAGTTTGACCAAACCGCTGCTTAATTGAGAGAAACTATACCTGTCCCTGGCTTTTCCTTCCCGCTGCACCCCCATGGAATCCAACACTTCGGGATTGGTGATAAGGAATACTTTATCATTGGCGGAGCCGCTAGGATTGAAAAGTACCCGCACCAACCATTGAATGGCGGATTGTCCCTCGAATTTGCTTTGTCCTGAGAATTGTTTTAATAGATTCTGGGCATAGGTATCCAATGGCTTTTTGCGGCCGTTTTCCAACACCACAACACGGCTGAACTCATCCAGGGAGTTTACCTGCCCCCACGCCGACAACGGACCGAAAAAGATGCTTAAACCGATCAATACAAAGACCAGGAACCCTTTTGAAAAAGGGTTCCTGGACCTCCCAAAACTTTTGATTAGGTTACTTTCATCCATTTTTTTTCTCTTAAATAACATCATTAGGAAATGGACCGCTAACCCCAGGAAAATGATAATACTGGAAAAATAAGGAAGCAGCCTGCCCACATTCTTCACCACCGTCAAAATAGAATATTCCGTTCCGTCCGGAGCAGTATAATAAGAAGATTGGAAAAAGGTCAAGTCCGCATACCGCAGCGGTTTGTTCATGGATATCACCACATCCCGCTCCATACCCCCTTCGGTTTTAATGGTTACTTTACTTTCATAACTTTTGGGGATTTCCGAGTTGGGATAAAATTTGACAGTAAAATCCACTAGCGTCAGGGAAAGTGGTAACTGAAATTTTTTCTTCCTCAAGGAGAAAAGAAATGACCGGTTATTAACGGTCAATCCAGTGGGCTGTGAATCGTCCCCATAGAGGAGGAGCATTTGCCTTTGACCGGGACCGGGGCTAATCTCGAAGACACCGCCGGCGACATTATTCTCAATCTCTTTTTCAGCAGGTTTTCCCCTCAAATCCCGGATGCCGGAAGCGTTTTTTATTTCAGCGGTCATCGGCATGTTTTCATTTCCCGTAAAAGCCGTACAATTGGAGTAATACTCCTTGACGTGCAGCGCCAGGCCCAGGTCCTCCAGGTGAACGGCGTCCTCTGGCCGAAAACTTTTGGTATCAACGGCGTAAACATCCACTTCACTTTGGTCGCTTCTATGCTCCCATACCGCCAGTTCCCAAAGGTGATTAGAGGAAGACATATTCCCTGTCTCTCCTTCTTTCAGCGCCAACGTGGATTCCTGGGAATAATAAAAGGTAAAGAATCCGCCCACCAAAAGTACGATAAAACCCAGGTGGGTAATAATGTTCCCGATTTTCGCCAGTTTAAAACCGATGCGGAAGAAGAGTGCGGCTACCAGGTTGAAAAACAATATAAACATGATGAGCACAGTACCGGGAAAGGGAATAAACCCGAAGAGCAGGAAAAACCAGGAATGGAAGAATTTCTGCTGCGCCTGGTACAACCCGTGGTCTGCCTGGTAGACCGTGCCCCATACCACTAATACTGCCAGGATGAGCAAACAGACCACGGTCAGTTTCAGGGATGTGATTGGTTTTAGTAGCTTGAGAACAGTATTTTTATCCGGTTGTTTCAGTTCCATTTTATTGGCCTTAATTTTATGTACTTAATATTCTTTTATAATCTTACAATGTAAACGATTGACAGAGGGCTTTAAATTTTTCTTTATTTTCGCTGAGATGGGATTTTTCGCCAATCATTTTAATGAAGATGGAATTGCCGTTTACCGTTATAACAGCAGCCAGTATGGATGCATCCGTGGGTTTAGAGGTAACGGCAGTGAAATCAATGAGCACCCCCGGGAATTGTCCGCCGGCGCCGCCGGCAAGAAATTTTTCCTGCGCCTGCAATAGTTTATCCACTGTACTGGCGGGAGGGACAGCGTCCCCGCCGATCTGTCCCAGCCATCGTTCGACATTGGCTTTTAGACCGCCGGCCTCCCCTTGCAAGGGAACAATAGTACAGAAAGCTTTGGTTTCCTTGTCCTGGGATTTAATGGTAAAGGCGGCCAAACGAAAACCAGTGGAGGTTTTGTCTTCAGCCCATCCTTCGGGCGTTTTCCATTTGAAATGGGAGTGCGGCAAACCGGCGTCGGGGGTGGATATAGGCCCCGACGCCGGGGTTGTCTCTTTCTCTTTTTCTTTGTATTTACGAACTTTCTCGCTTTTGCCGCATGATACCATCAACAGGAGAACCGCGGCCAGGGCAAAAGTGAGAGTCGCACAGACTCGTCTCGGTTTCATTTTCAATTACTTTAAATATTTGTGATCGATTTTAGCGGAGTATTCTTTGAAATTAAATCCCTTGAAGGTAGGGCTTTTTTCGTTGTGGCATTTTTTGCATAACGCTTCATTCGGTTCGATCAGACCTTTTTCCATTGCCAGTTTTTTGTCTTTCATGACAGATATGGTTTTGTATTCAGACCCGGGGCCGTGACAGGATTCGCACTGTACGCCTTCCAAAGTGGCAGCGGTGGCATCCCCTACTTTGTAACCGCCGGCGTTAAAACCGGTCACATGGCATTCCAGGCACTTGGGATTTTTGTCTTCCCCTTTTGCTTTCAAGGTTTCAATCGCTTTGGCATGCGTGCTCTTTTCCCATTTCTCGAAAACCAGACCTTTTTTCTCGCCCTTATGACACATCTTACACTTACTAACTCCTATGTACTGAAAACTCCCGGCATAGACCAGGGAAAACGCTGCGATTACAGATACTAAAACCACAATTACCTTCTTCATGGTTTACCTCCTTCGTCATGTAAATTGATCTAATTTTCAACCATGCTAGTTATATAAAAAAGAAAAGTAAAAGTCAAATTTTTTTAGGTCGCCCTAAAATTATTCAAAATAAGAATTACTGGATAAAGGTACTTGATTTTCCATCCACAATAAGGTATGCTTATTTCTGATTCTCCCTTCCCAATGGGAAATTGATTTTAAGGCGGTAATTGAGAAAAATGACATTGTTACAGGTAAACAGGATCGACAGCGATTACATTAACTCACTCCCTGCCGTGCAATTTGAAGGAAACGTTGTCGTGGTAGATTCACCGGAACAAGAAGAGACGGTCGTCAAAGAATTGTATAATCATCCCTACGTTGGTTTCGATACTGAAAGTAAACCAGCCTTTAAAAAAGGTATATCTTACCCTATTTCATTGTTACAACTAGCCACTCATGATACGGCTTATCTTTTTCAATTGAAAAAAACCGGTTTTTCCGATGCACTAGCGGCTTTCCTGGCGAATGAGAATTACAAAAAGATCGGTATCGGGGTCAACACCGATATTGAGAAATTACAGGAGCTGAAAAGATTTATTCCCCGCGGGTTTATTGATTTAAGCAAAATAGCGAAAGATAAAGGCATTATCCAGGTTGGAGCGCGGGCATTGACCGCGCGCTACCTGGGGCGCCGCCTGGTCAAAACCGCCCAGAAAACCAATTGGGCTCAATCGCAGTTAAGCCGGAAACAGCAGGTCTATGCCGCGGCCGACGCCTGGGTTTGCCTGCAAGTTTATCCTCACTTAGTAGCAGACGCTACGGATTACCGGAAATTTATCGAGGAAGAAGAGGAAGAATAAATATTGTAACTGGTCAGGCTATAGGCTATCGGGCTATATTGATAGGAATAAAAGGTTGCCCCCTGATGGCATCTTTAATGGCACTAAAGACATTCACCTTATTCTTTCTTGCCGTGGAGATATA
>JAUPLE010000555.1 GCA_030837085.1 Acidobacteriota bacterium
CTTCAGGTTTTGGGTAAACATGTTAAAGGTCCACAGCACCAGGCCGATCAGGTAGAGGGATATGGTGAAAATAGACGAGAGGATGGGGGTAGAAAAGGAAGAGAAAAGCAGTGAAATGGCGGTAATGATTAAAAGTTCCATGTAGAGCAATATGAAATAAACCAGGATCATAGCGTCAAATTCGCCGGTGGATAGAAAAAGGAAGAGGAAAAAGATGGCTGCCATGGACACCAATGCCACCAATAGGGTAAAGGCAAGTCCGAAAAACTTGCCGATGATGAAATGGCCCCGGGAAATGGGTTTGCTTAATATATTGTAAATGGTTCGCTTGTCGATCTCTTTGTAAACGAGGTTAATGCCGGTGAACACGGCCGTCAACACGCTGAAGAAATGTATGGCCGCCAGACCGACGTCTTTTAATACTTTTACTTCCTCGCCGATGGTTAATAGGCTGATAAGTTTGGAACTGAGGGCAAAGAATATTCCAAACGCCACCAGGAGGTAAAAGATTTTATTGCGCACGGCTTCTTTAAAGGTGTTGAGTGCGATGGCTTTTATTTTCATTGTCATTCCTTAATTTCTCTTAAAAATATGTCTTCAAGGGTCATCTTGGATGGGGTGACGGACAGGATATGCCCGCCGCCGCGGTTGATGATCCCGATGATGCGGTTGGATTCCTGTTGGGTGTCGGCCCGAACTATATAGTCTTTGTCCCGCGGGGTAAAAGTCAAATGGTTATCCGTTAATACTTGCTCCGCCAAACCGGTAAAAGCGATTTCATAGTCATGAACGCTCAGGGAGATCAAATCGGAAAGCTTGCCTTCTTTGCGGGTCTGTCCCGCCAGGATGATCCCGACCCGATCGACCATCAGTTCCATGTCCTGGAGGATATGGGAGGAGAAGAAAATGGTTTTACCCGCTTCTTTGAGGGAGAAGATAATATCTCTGAGTTCTTTCCGACCGATGGGGTCCAGGCCGGAAAAGGGTTCATCCAGAATCAGCAGTTCAGGGTCGTGGACCAGGGTCTGGGCCAGCCCGATGCGCTGCACCATGCCCTTGGAGAATTTCCTCAGCTTGATGTTTTCTTTGCCTTCCAGGCCCACCAAGCGGATCAGTTCGTGGGTTTTCTTTGCCAGTTGTTGCCTGGGAATGCCGAACAGCATGCCGGTAAAGGTGAGCAGCTCGACCGGGGTGAGGTAATCGTAAAAATAAGGTTGTTCGGGTAAGAAGCCCAATTTTTTCTTGCTTTCGCTTGTATTGGCCGGTTGGCCCATGAGGGTAATCTCGCCGGCGTCGGGGAAAATGAGGCCCAGGATACATTTGATGGTGGTGGTTTTGCCTGCGCCGTTGGGGCCCAGGAACCCGTAAACTTCTCCTTTTTCTACGCTGAGGGTAATGTCCTTTAAGACGTGGTATTGTTTGAGCAAAAAGTTTGACTTGAAGGTCTTTTTTAAGTTTTTAATTTCAAGCGCTTTCATTTTCGTATCTCGCATTTTTCATGGAAGCATACTATATATTATATGGAAAAAAAAATCAAGATATCATTTAAGCCTGAATCCAGTCTCAAAACTGTTTTCGATGACAACTCGTATTCGGGGCAGACAAAATAAATCTCAAATCACTGACATAGGACCTGGGGGGTTGCTTTTCAGCCATTTTGAAACGATAGCTGTATAGTCGTTGAAAATCAGCTCATCGATTGTTAATCCCAGGCTTTGACATAAATCAGGCAGCTCTGCCCTGAATACCCGGTAACGTTTCACAATTTCATTACCTCCAAGGATTGTCAATCTTTGGGAAACGTTACGTATCCAATTTCGAATTACCTTGATTGCTTCGGTATCGTCGTTGTTATGTGAACGGATATCCTGGCCGGCAATATCGGAAATGAAAATTTGATATCGGTGGGGGTCCCTGTCAAGTAATAAACAGATTTTTTTCTTTTGCACCGTATTTCCAAACCGTTTAGCGCCGAGAAATATTCCAAGTTCTAACGGCATATTAAAGCGCGGCAGGTTAGTATCTTTACTTAACTCTGTACGGGAAATATCATGGATTCCATATTTGCATTCAGAAATAATCCTGGCAATTTTATCAATTCTTACTTCACTACCGTCATCTATTTCCAGGGAACTGCGTGCAATATAGCCACAGTCGAACACAGCGAATACAATGGCGTGAAAAATAAATAAATATTCCCGGTCAAACGGACAATTAATAAATACGCTTACGGTATAGTCCCCCTGGGACATTACTGGACACTCAGCCAAAAATCTTTTGTTCTTTGGGGACGTTTTTCCATGACTTCCTTTATGGCTCTCTCGATAAGGGATTCCTTAATCCTGCCAGGTTTAGCCGGGGCATGTACTTTCCTTATCCTTCGACGATCTATTTTGGCTATTGTTCTTTTTGCAGCGTCCATTTTATTTACCTTCCTGGCAAATATTATAGTATAAAAATACCTATTTTGTCAATAAAAATGATTCTGCTTCAGCAATTCTCATTTTACTAATACCTCAAAAAAGCGTGCAAAAAAAACAAAGATTTGAGACACTGCCTTCAATGAAGGAAAAACTGGGGCCGTGCAAAGAGGGTTGGGGCGC
>JAUPLE010000556.1 GCA_030837085.1 Acidobacteriota bacterium
CACGGAGAACTTTTCAAAAACCGCGGAAAACTTTCCGAACGCCGCGCAAAAGCATGGAATAACAGCGCTATAAAAGGGCTGACAAGAAAAGTTTTAATAATAAACCTCTTGGTGTTTCTTTGTGCCTTCGTGCCTTTGTGGCTATTTTCGAAAAGAATAAAGGGGCAGACAAGAAAAGTTTCCCATATATCAATCAAGATGTGCAAAATGAATTTTAATTTCTATAGGGCTTGACAGAAAAGAATAAAAAAACTATATTAATACACTGGAAGACGGCGAAACCATTCATAATGCTTTTCCTGATAGAAATTTTAAGGAGGCTGTACAATGAAGTTTCATTATTACCCGGAAACCGATTCCCTTTATATAGACTTCTCAAAAAAATCCAGCGCGGAATCCCGCGAAATTTCGGAAGGGGTTGTGGTGGATTACGATGAAGATGGAAAAATAGTAGGCATCGATATTGATCAGACCAGCGAGATTGTTGATTTATCCAGTTTGGAAGCGGAGTCCTTGCCGGTACAAAATTTTGCCATTTCCCAGGCGCATACGCATGGCATGTGAGGAGAAAAATCCACCTGGCCCTAATTCTTTCCTTCGTATTTATCCGTGCCTGTCCGTCGAGCCTTCCCACTCTTAAACCCCTATAGGAATTGCCACTTCAATTTTCAGGGTATCCGCTTCGACTACCATAAATGGAGGTTCTTCGCCATCCTCTATATATGACTCGTATAATTTCCTGGCCACATCTTTGGCAATCTCAACCGTCTCATCGATGGTTCACCCCTGCGCCACCAGCCCGGGTTTATCCTCGCTAGTTCCCAGGTAAACACCTTCCGGGAGTTTCTCTATTTGTAAATTGAAAATAACCTCCATTATTTCCTCCATCTCCATTATAAAACGTTAATGCGCAAAATGCAACAGTTTTCTTGCCAACAGTTTTGTTGCCAAAAAATTTGTTGGCAATGTGATAGGGTAAATTAAGGGACAATCAAAGAATACCTTTACAGTGCAAAAGAACAGCAAATCCCGCTGCATTTCTATTTATCGACGGGAAAAGAACGGCAAACCCCGCTGCAATTCCAGTTTTTTGATTGAAAATAATCCCAAACTCCGTTACATTTCCATTTTTCGGAAGCGAAAGAACGGCAAACCTCGTTACTTTTCCATTTTTTGGCAGTGAAAAACCAAAAAGTAACGTTACTTTTCCATTTATTTGCACCGAAAGACACAAATGCGCCGTTACATTTCCAATTTTTTGCGCCCAAAAACGTAAAAGTAACGTTGCTTTTCCATTTATTTGCAGTGAAAAATACAAAAGCAACGTGGTTTTGCGATTTTTTTGCATCAAAAAGCCAACCGGCAACGTGTTTTTTCGAGTTTTCTTGAATGATATTAAGGTAGCCGCGAAGAACGCGAAGGACCGCGAAGAAAAAAATGAAAACATCTATGGCGCGCCACCTTTTGGTAGGGGTTTGATTCATCAAACCCGAAAGATGTATCGCAGGGCTTGATAAATCAAGCCCCTACGTGATAAATCAAGCCCCTACGTGATAAATTAAGGGACAATCAGAGAATACCCCTTAATGATAAATCCCTTGGTGAACCTTTGTGCCTTGTACTGGCGTGTCTTGGTGGCAATGTTTTCATGGCTTTCGGGTGTAGGAAAGGGACAGAGGAATTCTCAACTATCTAATCCCTTATTTTTTGCAGCAGTTGTATTAAATCATTTGTTGAAGTGAAGGGATTCATCAGCGTCGTCCTGAGATAAACCGCACCATTAATCACTGTCTGAACAATGTAAAACTCGCCATCCTCTTTGATGCGGCTGCGCACTCGAGTATTTAACTCATCCAGTTCCGCAGGATCATGTGCGCCTGGTGCGCTGGGAGTATAACGAAAACAGACAATATTGGACGCCGGTTCCAACGCTAATTCAAAATCGCCGCTCTCTTTGATCATTTCGGCAAACTCCCTGGCCAGGTCATAAGTCGCGGTAATATAATCTGAAAATAACCGTGGGCCATAGGTTCGTAACAGCGCATAAATTTTTACACTCATCATTTTCTTTGTGCATTCCAGTGTTTTCGCCGCGATATCGAACCAGTTTTCTTTCTTTTCATTGGCCAGCAGGTATAATGCTTTTTGCGAAAAAGTTTCGTGGGAAAGTTCGTCATTTTTGAAAATAACCGCCGTGGTCAGCGCGGGACACAACAACATCTTATGAAAATCGATTACCACTGAATCCGCTTTTTCAATTCCTTTGACCAGGCCCCGGTATTTTTCCGTCAGGGCCGCGCCCGCGCCGTGAGCGCCATCCACATGAAACCACAGGCGATGTTCCTGACAAAAGGCAGCCATTTCTTCCAGGGGGTCATAGGAACCCGTGGATGTCGAACAGGCATTACCCACCACGGCTACCACCCGTTTGCCCTGTTGAACCGCTTCCCGGTAACACTGTTCCAGCAAGTCCGGGTCCACTTCTTTTCGTTTATTGAGGGGAACTTTGATTATTCCTTTTTCACCCCAGCCCATGATTTTAACCGCCCTTGAGATGCTGTAATGGGCTTCCGCCGACGCCATTACGGCCAGGGGATGTGTATCTTTTGCCCCGTCTTCCCAGATATTATAATCGGCTTGATGTTGCCGGGCAGCCAGCAGGCCCGTCAGGTTCCCGCTTGAACCCCCGGAAGTCAGTATCCCGCCGGCCTCTTTTCCCATTCCCAGGACCGAAGCCGCCCAACCCATGATTACTTTCTCCATGGCCGCGGAAAGGGGGCCCACTTCATAGACCGCCATACTGTTATTCAAGAGGGCGCTCAGCAGTTCTGTCAGCGCCGCCAGCGGCGCCGGGACCGCCACCTGGTGCCCCATGTATTTGGGATGATGCAGATGCAGGGAATCTGCAATCACAGCCGCGAAAAATTCTTTTACGCCCTCTTCGGAAGGCGCAGCAAAATCCGTTTGCCATTTTTTAAGCATATCTGCCGGTGTTTTCCAGGGCAGAGGGTTTAGGGCGTCTTTATTTTTACAGGCGTTTAAATAATCCGCCAGTTGGTCCACCAGTTCATGTCCGTTTTTACGAAAAATCTCCGGGTTGAATGCGTTTTCCAGTAATTGCGTCATTGGTTTCCTTATTAAGCGTATTAGTCTCTATTTTAATCCATTCCCACCGATCTGTCAAACGGTTTGGCTGGCCTGGTTCACCGGCTGTTTTTATGAGCCGCTAAGAACACGAAGGACCGCGAAGAAAAAAATGAAAACATCCATGGATTATGGAAAAAGGAACATACAAATCTTTTTATTTCCTTATATCCAGAAAGTTTTAACCGAATATTTGACGATTATCTCATCCCGGGTTACAAAATAGGCGTTATTGTTGATCCCCACACATCCTCAAGCGGTTTAAAGGCGGTATCAGGCGAAACCAATAACTTTATTTTCGATCTCATCCTATCCCGCCAATCTTCCTTCTGGGGAGGCACCACCAGTGCGACGTTTTTTCCATTTCGACGGATTGCAATAATCTCCCCTTGAGATACCTTTGCAAGGAAATCGAACAGGTTATTTCTCAATTTTGTTGCGGTCACTTCGATCATGGTTCCTCCATGTGAAACTATGTACATAAAAAAAATTATATGTACATGCATATAATAAACTATCTTCTGCCTCATGTCAACAGGATTTTTTTTCGGTTATTTTATGAAGGGAAAAAGGGAAAAGGGGCCATACAAGAAATCCTCTAACACAAGAAAAAAAGCACGCAGTCCAAGGCCCGGGAAAAAGTCTCAAAAATTAGACTCACAATGAACACAAAGTCTAAACAATTAGACTTTCATCAGATAGAAGGAACTGTGAAAAGAAGAGGATAGGCAGGACTTTCCTATTTTTCTTTGGATTCCAGCTCCTTGAGGCGTTTTTTGGCATTTTCATTTTCAGGATTCAGTTCCAACGATTTTTTATAGTACTGGATGGCCAATTCTTTATTATTATCCGCCATATAGGCTTCAGCCAGGCTGTCATAGACATTGGAGGACTCCGGGAACAGTTCAGCGTTCATTGTGAATATTTTGACAGCCTCCTTGACCTTTTTCCTTCCCAGTAAGCGGTAGCCCTCAATATTGATATCGGTTTCAATCCGGCGTTTATCCTCCGGGGTTTTTGCTTTAGCCGCCAGGTTCTTTAGCGCCAGTTTATAGGCCGTGTCAAATGCTTCTTCCCGAGGAACTTCGATATCGGGTTTAACGCCTGTTCCCTCCCAGTTGGTACCGCTAATGGGATTAACGGCGCGGCCATAAGGCACCCTTATTCCGAATTGCAGATCTTCGAAATAGTGGGATCTCACAGGATGAGCACCCCCACCCGTGGTTTCGCCGATAATAGTGCCCCGTTTCAAGTTTTTCAGGTTATAAGTGAATTCTTCGGCGCCGGAGAAGGTGCGATTACCGGTCAGTACGTAGATATCCACGTCGGTCATGCGTTTCCCCTGGACATGAGCCTGGGTCCAGAATTGCTGTGTTTTATCTCCTTTGCGGATATAAAAACTGTTGAGATGAACCGGTCTTTCGAAAAAGTAGCTGTTGATCAATTGGATCATGGAGGGTTGTCCTCCTCCGTTTTCGCGTAAATCGATGATCAGTGCATCGCAGTTAGCCAGGAAATTCATCGCAGCCACCGCAGTTGCTCCACCATATTCGGCGCCCATAAAACTGTTTAGTTTCAGGAAGCCGACATTGCCAGCCAGGCGCTGGACCGTTTCAAAATCAAAGTTTGAATAACTCAACTGACGGCGAATCTCTTCCGGGTCGAGGGGCGCACCAGGCCGCTGCCGCGGCGGTTCCGCGTAGTAATCGGCGCCTAAATGAAGGTCATGACAGATATCCCGCAAATCGTTGGTGAGAACCCGGGCAAATTCCTTGGGGTCGGAGATTTTTTTGTACGCACCCTTCTTTAATTGTTTAAGGAGATGTTCTCCCATTTTTTTCGCCACATCCGCGAATACATAGTTTTCATTGATCGTATCGATGATGCGGTGGATCACCTGGGTTTGTTTCTGGGTATCCATGGTTTGGGCCGGGGCAGCCGCAGAAATAAAGGCAGCGCCCATTGCCCACACGAAAAGCACAACAGCCGCCAATACCGCTGTCCCGTGTCTTAACCTGGCTGAGATACGCTGACCAGGCATATAGTGAGAAATCTTGTAAACCAGGAACGATAAATTCTTCATTCTAAACCTCCTCGATGGTTTTTAAATCTGTTTTTGAGATAAAATAATACAAAAAAAAGAAAAGTTTTTCAACCACTAAATCTAAATGCCGGATATTGCCGGGCCAGGAATACTGCATGAGCATTTCCATTGTACGGGGCTGAAAGAAGGGAAAAGGGGCCATACAAGAAATCCCAAAAAAAGGCCACGGACGAACACGGACCAACACGGAAAAACAAAAACAAGGTCCACGGATTACACAGATTAACACAGATTTTTTTCTTACCTTCTGCCCATACTTTTCCGTGTCTTCTGTGTTTTCTGTGGGCCTGTTTTTGTTTGGAAATTTGAGCATTTGTATTTTGGATTTGTTTCGTATTTCGTGCTTCGTATTTCGAATTTTCATCATTATGCTTTCCGGATCGCTTCTTCAAGCTCTTCAGGAGTCACCGTGGCGGTCCCGAGCTTGCCTACCACGATACCGGCAGCGAGATTCGATATCTTCGCGGCTTCTTGCATCTTGGCGCCG
>JAUPLE010000557.1 GCA_030837085.1 Acidobacteriota bacterium
ACGGACTCACGGAAAACGCGCATTTAACTTTCATGATTAACGGCGATACCGGCGCTTTCCCGCCGGAACAAATGGAAACCTTTGCCCGGACATTTAAAAACGCGCTGCGGCAAATTGCCGGTCACTGCGCGGGGATCGAGGAAACCATTTTGACGCCGGCCGATTTCGGGGCCAAAGACTTATCCCTGGAGGAACTGGAAACCATATATGAACATTTCGACCGTCATATTATCAGTAAAATCTATCATTTAAGTCCCATGCAGGAAGGGATGTTGTTTCATTACCTGTATGATCCCCACGACCGGGCGTATACGATGCAACTGGTTTATTCCCTGGAAGGAGATGTGGATGCGGCGCTTCTTAAAAAAAGCATTGACAAGTTAATAGAAAGCCGGGAAATATTCCGGACGGCTTTTATTTATAAAGGAGTGAAGAAACCCCGGCAGGTCATTTTAAAATCCAGGGAGAGTGAATTCACTTATCATGATAGCTCCTACGAGGAGCAGCCGCGAGGGTTTGATTTGCAAAAGGATATATTGCTCCGTTTCACTTTAATAAAAGCGGGCCCGGCTAAATATACGCTGTTAATTACTTACCATCATATTATCATGGATGGGTGGAGTACGAACCTGTGGTTGAAAGATTTTCTCGATATCTATTGCGATATGAAAAGCAATAAAGTTCCGCGCTGGCAAATGACGCCCCCTTACAGCAGTTATATTCAATGGTTGGAGAGGCAGGATATTGGGGCGGCCAATGCCTATTGGCGCAATTATCTTGATGGGTTTGACCATGCGGCGCAGATACAGCCCCATGAAACCGGTGCGGTTGCGGAAGTTGGAATCGTCGAATATAAGCGGGGAGAATATGCCGATAAAATCGCTAAAGAGACCACTGTCCGGTTGATGGAACTGGCCAACCGTTTGGGAGTTACGCTGAATACAGTGTTCCAGGTTGTATGGGGGGTGGTATTCAGCCGTCATACGAATGAGGAGGATATCGTTTTCGGTAATGTAATTTCCGGGAGGAATATACCGTTGGTGGGAGTGGAGCATATTGTCGGGTTGTTTATTAATACCGTTCCATTGCGGATGAAAATACACGGCAGGCAGAAATTCGAGGAGCTTGTCCGGGGGACCGGGGAGAATTTTGCAGCGAGCCAGGTGTATGGATATTTATCCCTGGCGGAGGTCCAGGCGCTTGCGCCGCAAGCGGCGAAAGGCGGCCGGATGTTCGAGCACTTGTTTATCTTTGAAAACTACCCGGTTAATAAAGACTTAACCGGCCCGGGTCTGGCTGAAAAAACTGGGTTTTCGCTGTACCGCCAATACAGCATTGAGCAAACGAATTATGATCTCAATATTGTTATCATTCCCAGGGAAGATTTGGTCCTCCGGTTCCAATATAATGAAAATGTCTATTCAAAAAATTTCGTCATGAGGTTATCGGGATATATTGAACGGGTTATTGAGCAAATAGTACTCGAGTCCGGCGGCATTGTATCGGACATCGAAATCGTGACTGGGCAAGAAAAGCGTCGGTTATTATATGAATTTAATGATACGGATGCGGCATATCCTAATGACAAAACCATACACCAATTGTTTGAAGAGCAGGCGTCAAAGACGCCTGACCATATTGCGGTTGTAGGGGCAGCCACTGTAGAGACGTTGCGCGCAACGTCTCTACAAATAACCTACTGCCAATTAAACCAACAATCCGATCATTTGGCCGCTGTGCTAATCGAAAAAGGTGTCCTGGCGGACAGTGTTGTTGGGATAATGATGGAACGCTCCATTGAAATGATCATTGGCATTTATGGCATTTTGAAGGCCGGGGGCGCTTATTTGCCTATTGATCCTTCGTACCCGCGGGAACGGATTAATTATATGCTTGCTGATAGCAATGCAAAGATTTTATTAGGAATGGAAGAATGCAGGAAAGAAATAATTGTTAATTGTCAATTGTTAATTGTTAATTGTAAATTATTAATAGGGTGCCCGCGCCGCGGGCTTCATCATTCGAATCATCTCGCTTACCTCATCTACACCTCCGGTTCCACCGGTAAACCCAAAGGTGTGATGATTGAGCACCGGTCATTGGTGAACCGCTTGAATTGGATGCAGAAGAAGTATCCCATTGGACCGGGAGACACGATATTGCATAAAACGTCGTTTACTTTTGATGTATCGGTTTGGGAGATTTTTTGGTGGTCGATGGTAGGGGCCAGGGTATGTTTATTAGCGCCCGGCGGGGAAAAGGACCACAGGCAGATCGCGGCGGCCATTTACAGGGAACATGTGACGGTCATGCATTTTGTGCCTTCCATGCTGGGGGCGTTTTTAGACTATACAAAGGAGTCCGGCGCGCCTGGCGTCGCCGGACGCTTATCTACATTGAAACAGGTGTTCGCCAGCGGCGAGTCATTGACCGTACCGTTGGTAAAGCGGTTTAATGAAATATTAAATATAAAAAATAAAACCCGGTTAGCCAATTTGTATGGACCTACGGAGGTCACAGTCGATGTTTCTTTTTATGATTGTCCGGAGGGTCAGGCCATTGAGCGCGTTCCTATTGGTAGGCCCATTGATAATACCGGTTTAGTGGTGGTAAGCAAAGGGGGGCGGGTGCAGCCCATTGGCGTGCCTGGGGAATTGTGTATTGGCGGCGTGGGCCTGGCGCGGGGTTACCTAAACCGACCCGAATTAACAGCGGAAAAATTTATAAACAAAAGTTTTTCAGGGGGTGCAGGGGGGCGGTTTTACAAAAAAGCCCCCCTGCTCTATCGCACCGGCGACCTGGCGCGCTGGCTACATGACGGCAACATCGAGTTCCTGGGCAGGATCGATCAGCAGGTCAAAATCCGTGGGAATCGCATCGAACTGGGGGAGATCGAAGTGTTGCTTAACCGGCATATTGCCGTTAAAGAATCCGTGGTGATTGCCGTAAACGATCCCAGCGGCGAAAGCTGTTTATGCGCTTATATCGTGAATGAGGATGAGAATCGCGAAGAACTCAGCGTTGAGCAGTTGCGGGCTTTTTTAGGTAAAACGCTGCCGGAATATATGATCCCGTCTTATTTTGTCCCGATTGAGAAAATCCCTTTAACCGCCAGCGGGAAAGTAGACCGGAGATCGCTGCCGGCCATCGAACCGGGGAAAATTCTGCGCACTGGTGCAACCTATGTAAAACCCGGCAGCGAGATAGAAGAAAAATTAGTGGCCCTGTGGCAGGATATCCTGAAAGTCCAGGGAGTGGGTATTCATGATAATTTTTTCAGTTTGGGCGGCCATTCCTTAAAAGCCATGAATTTTATCGGCCAGGTCTATAAAACTTTTGACCTGGAAATTCCTTTGCGGATCATCTTCGACAAACCCACCATTGCCGGTATCGCTCAATGGTTGGAGGATAAAATTGAAAAAAGGCGGAAGTTAGCGCAAATATTGCATGAAATCGAAGCGTTAAGCGATGAACAAGTGAATGAGTTAATTAGCAATATGTGCTATAATAACAATGGAGGCTAGATATGATAACCAGTTATTTTAAAGTTTTAATGCGGAATTTATGGAAGAACAAGTTTTTCACCATATTGAACATGACCGGGCTTGCTATCGGCATGGCCTGTTATCTCCTCATATTCAAATACGCATCTTTCGAATTAAGTTACGATAATTTCCATGAAAACAAAAACAACATTTACCGCATTCAGAAAAATGTCTATGAAAATAACGTTCTTACGGCCAGTGAGGCCAAAGATTCTTATAACCTGGGGCCTGGTTTGAAGGCAGAGTTCCCGGAGATAGCGGACCAGGCCAGGGTGGCCGAAATCCCGTCCAATACTGTTATATACCAGGATAAAACCTTCCGCGATGAGAAAATATACGTGACCGAATCCTCGTTTTTCAATGTCTTCTCATTCCGGCTGCTCCAGGGCGATCCCAAAACCTGCCTTGATGGCCCCAATAGTGTGTTGATCTCAGAGTCTGCCGCCGCCAAATATTTCGGCGGCGAAAACCCCATGGGCAAAACCCTGCGCATCTTAAGCCGGGGAAGAGAGTACTCCGCTATGATCAACGGCGTGTTTAAAAATGTGCCGGAGAATTCACTTTTAAAATTCGATTTCCTTCTTTCCATGAGCAGCGTCTGGGGGGCTTCCTTTTCCGATTGGATATACTCGGTGTTCCATACCTATCTTTTATTAACCCCCGACGCCAACCCCAAAGCCCTGGAAGCAAAATTCCCAGGTTTTATAAATCAATATATCCTGCCCCAGGTGCCCCGCGCCGCCTACTGGAAACACCTACTCCAACCCTTAAAAGATATCTATTTATATTCCAATCTCACCTTCGACACCCGGAATGGGGACGGGAAAACCGTATACTTTTTATTGATTATCGCTTTTTTAATTTTGATCATTTCGTGGATCAACTACGTCAACCTTTCCACGGCCCGCGCCATGGAAAGAGCCAGGGAAGTCGGCATGAGAAAGGTAATGGGAAGCAGCCGCCTCCAGTTGATAAGACAATTCCTTGTCGAGTCCATGCTGGTCAATATCATTCCCATTATTATCGCCTTTATATTATTTCTCCTCTTTATCCCCTACTTGAGGCATTTGGTTGGAAAAGGGATTTCCGTATCCGCTGCCGACCCCTGGTTCTGGCTCAATCTCCTGGGGTTGTATATCGTCGGTTCGATATTATCGGGGTTATATCCCGCTTTTGTCCTTTCGTCCTTCAAACCTGTCACCGTCCTGAAAAGAAGTAAATTAAGCCAGACCCGCGGTGGGATATTGCTGCGGAAGATATTGGTAATTTTTCAATTTACCGCTGCTACCGTATTGATTATCGTCATATTTACCGTTTTCCGGCAGATAGAATACATGAGAAGCCGGGACCTGGGCATTGATATCCGGGATGTGTTGGGCGTCCAACTCCCTTCGATGCCCATGGACCAACAATATATCGAGCGGACCACCGGCCTGAAAACAGGATTGTCAGGATACCCGTGGATTCAAAACATTACGGGTTCCAGCGCCATACCGGGAACTGATCCCGAGTTCCGGCGTTTATGCTGGCGAGAAGGTATTCATTTCAAGGACGGGAAAACCGTATCCATCATTTTCGTGGATTATGAGTTTTTACCTACTTATGGACTGGAACTGAAGGAGGGAAGAAATTTTTCCAGGGATTTTGGAACAGATACCGTGGACTCGGTTATTGTGAATGAGGCAGCGGTGAAATTATTGGGGTTAGGTGGCGCGGACGACAACCTCAATGGCGTCGTGGGCAAAAAAATGTCTATCTATAATTTAGGAGAGGGCAGTTACAATATAATCGGGGTGATAAAAGATTACCACCACCAATCGTTAAAGAAAAATGTCGACCCCATTGCCTTTGTCTTGCAGCCCAACATAAAAAGTTTCTATTCGTTGAAATTGGATCCCGCCAAAGGCGGCATCGGTGCAGCCATCGGCGTCATCAAACAGAAGTGGCAAGAGATTTTTCCCGGTTATCCATTCGATTATTTCTTCATGGACGATCATTTCGACCGTCAGTATCGGGCAGATAAACAATTCGGGAAAGTGCTGGGAATATTTGTAATACTGGCTATTATTATTACCTGCCTGGGGTTGCTGGGGTTATCCTATTTTACCACCTTTCAACGGACGAAAGAGATCGGTATCCGCAAAACCATGGGCGCCGGCATGGAGGACATTCTCATCTTGCTCAGCCGGGATATTGTCCGGTTGGTAATCATAGCTACGGTGCTGGCCTGGCCGGTGGCTTATTTTGTCGTGGCTAATTGGCTTAAAAACTATGCCAGCCGTATAGCCGTACCGATACTGTACTTTATCCTGGCCGGGCTGCTCACCGCGGTAATCGCTTTGTTGACCGTGGCGTATCATACCATTACAGCGGCCAGGGCCAACCCTGTCGATACATTGAGAGAAGAATGAGAAAAGAATCAAATGATGAATGATGAATGATGAAAAAAAATAAAATCAAAAGGAGTCGAAGATGATTAAAAAGATAAGTATTTTTTTGATGGTAGGAGTTGTATTGTTATCAATGGTTCCGGTACAGGCGCAGACCGCGCCTGTTCATAAGTTTGGCGACGGCGACCTGCAAAAAAATTGGACTGTCAAGCTAAAAGAGGCTGAGATCATCCAGTATAAAGGAAAAACCGCGTTACATTTGAAAGAAGCCAAAGGCCCCGGACTGGCCCTTTTAAAGGATACCGAGTTTGTCAATGGCGTTATCGAAGTGGATATCGCCGCCATCCCGAAATTCACGGGTATTGTTTTCAGGGTAGTGGATGAATACACTTATGAGGGCATCTATTTCCGGCCGCAAAATTCCAGGGACCCCCAGAAACGCAACGAAACCGTTCAGTATATATCCCATCCCCGGTATACCTGGAATTATTTACGGGAAACTTTCCCGGGCAAATATGAAGCCGCCGCCGATATCGCGCCGGAAGAGTGGTTTCATGTGCGCGTGGAAGTGATGGACCAGGAAGCAAAAGTGTTTGTCAATAATTCCCAGGCCCCTTGCCTGGTGGTTAGCGACCTGAAACGTGGAATCAGTAAGGGCGCTGTCGGTGTGTGGTGCGGCAACGAATCCGGCGGAACCTTTGCCAATTTCAGCGTGAAACTTATGAAAACCGATAAACCCCTCTCCACTCCTCCCGACATGCAGCAGCGCAAAGAGATCAAGCTGGATGCCAAAGTTTTCAGCGCATATATCGGTAAGTATCAAATGGCTGAAAACCCGGAGTTTTTCGTTACCATCTTTACGGAGAACGGGTTATTTTATACCCAGGCCACGGCGCAGCCCCGATTCCAGATTTTTGCCGAATCGGAAAACAAATTTTTTCTCAAAGCCGTAGATGCCCAGGTAACTTTTATTAAAGGAGATAAAGGAATAGTTACGGAACTGGCGGTCTTTCAAAATGGCAATGAAGTACGTTTTAAAAAAGTAGAGTAAAAAGGATGCGGCGTTTGAAGTCCTGGGAAAAATATATTTAACGATAGGTTTTGTTGACATTTTGGGAAATTTATAACAATATATAACTTCAAGCTTTTAAAGGTCATCGAAATATCTGTTGCTTCAAAAACTAAAAAATAATGGAGACGAAAAATGAAAAGAATGATGTTTGTATCAATTTTGATTTTGTTGATTGGAGCCATGGCGCTTTTCCCGGGACAAGAAAAGAAGAGGCACGTTAGTTATCACCAGGTAGAAGCGTTTATGGAGAATTATTATATTGATTACAACCAGTATGCGCAGGATGCCGCGACCATAGATTTAATGGACAAATACTGGGCCCCGGAATTCATCCATATACCTTATCTCCCTGTTCCTGTGTATCCGGTAATGAATCTTGCTGCGTGGAAAGGTTTCCTGGTAGGGTTACATCTTAATTTCCTTGAGACATTAACCGTGCAGGAAATGTCGATCGACACCAAGAAATTAACTGTCGTGACAAGGGCAAAAATTACATTCCATGACAGGGCAACCGGGAACCTGGTAATTGAAATCGACGGTATTGGTTTTTACAACCTCAAGGTTGAAGGAAAAGGCAAGCTGAAAATGACGGGGATGAAATTATATTTAGCTAATCCTGAGGCTTTGATGGCGCTTTCCGGTCCGCCCCCGGGGATGTAAATCCTTTTTTTTATTTTGAGCCAGCGTGAACTTGAAAAATGTGGTGGCTTATTATATAATAATACAGATTTGGCAATCCGTCTCATTAGCGCTTATACCCTGGGGCCAATGAGAATTGTCAGTGAGGAGTGAATCAACTAAGTTAACGCAGCAGCGTTTGGAGGAATAGATGAGTGGTAATGAGCAATTCTTCGGCATAGTGCGAAAAGGTGATTTTTATGTCTTTGCACCCCAGCATCTTGAAGGAGCCACTGTAAAACTGACCACCACCTGGATCGAAGAACCCCACGCCACCGAAAGCGGAGTGATCGATCTTACGGAGTTTGAAGGAAAAATCATCGAGGTGAGTGGCCGTGATAAAGGGAAATGGATTTATTCAGCGAAAGTAGTAGAAGAAGCCGGTCCTGTGCTTTCGGATTTTTTAAAGAGAGTGTTTCTAAAAGATGAGGTGCGGGTAAAACGATGCGCCTTGGTTATCGGTCATGAAAAGGAATCCCCCGGGATTATCAATAAGAAAAGGAATGTGAGCGAGTTCGAATTCAATGAGCAACTCTACCTCTTGCTTGAAAAACGAGTGAAGCATACTGCTATTTATAGAGTTCTCCGGAGATCCTATGCCGAACTTCCGGACGATATTAATGAACTGGACCCCGATTTTATTATCAGCCTTCACTGTAATGCCGGTGATAGTAAAACTTCCGGCACCGAAGTACTTTTTTATCATAAATCCCAGGCAGGTAAACGAATCGCTGAGATTTTAATGAAACACATAGTACAATATCTTGGTTTGCCCAACAGGGGGATTATACCAAAAACCTCCCAGGATGAATGCGGGTTACTCTTACGTTATTCAACCGCCCCATGTGTGATTGTAAAAGCGTTTTTTATGGATAATGATACTGACGTAGAACGGGCAATGGAAAACCCGGAGGGGCTGGCTGATGCTTTTGCTAATGCCATCGATGAGGTTTCCAACAAAGTGAGGATGGAACACCTCCCGATTGGAAACGATATTTTTATCTAACAGCGATCCCATCGGTATAGATGGGAATGTTGGTGAAATATGTATTTCGAGAAGATTTTTTTCTTAATTTAAGGAGGATTCAATGACAAAGCTTAAGTCTGCCGGAATTATTAGTATGGGTGGTTATCTCCCGGCCAAAGAAGTCCCCGTGAATAAACAAAAAGAATTCGTGAAGTTTTTAAAGAAAGAGACCATGTTATACCCGGAGTATATTCATGAGATCGAAGATAAAGGTCTGCTGCCCGGGAGAATAGAAACGAATTACGATGGTTGGGAATGTCACCCCTGGTTCGACGCCTGGTTGGAAAGATTGCCGCCTAAAAAACGGGATAATCCCTTTCAAGGCGCCAAAGAAAGAAGACGGGTGCCCATGGACCCGGTATCGCTAAGGAAATCGCTTCGTCCGCATCCCATGTTATCGTCCGATGCGGAAACCCTGGCCGGCGCTGTGGCTATATTTAACGGCCAGGTAAACAAGGATGAGATCGACCTGGTGCTTTGCAGTTCGTTGGTCCCGGACCTTCACGTGCCTTTGAACGCTTCCCTGGTCCAGCATAAGTTGGGATTAAAAAACGCCGGGGCCTACAACGTCGATACCTGCTGTTCTTCTTTTATAACCATGTTGGAGATTGCCATGACTTATATCCGCATGGGAGTGAAAAAGAAAGTGCTGATCGTGGGCAGTGCATTGGATTCTATTATTAACGATAAGAGTTCTTATTTCGGGGTATATATTGGGGATGGCGCCGCCGCCGCAGTTATTGGCGAGGTCGAAGAAGATTACGGTTATATATCTTCCGAATCCTCCAGTATCGGCAGTCGGCATAAAGCCATTATTTTCCAGAAAAGGAAGCCGGAATTAATCGTATCCACGCAGCAGGGGCCCACGTATGAGCAGGAATTTGTTACCTTTTACAACCAGGAATTATGCAAGGAAATTGCTCACAATGCCGCGCATGATATGGCGAAAGTGGTTCATAAGCTGCTCGCCAAATCCGGGTACAGTGTGGCTGATATTGATTTCTTCGTTTGCCATCAGCCGGTGCCCTGGGCGGCTAATGCCTGGAGAGAAGCCGTGGGCGTCCCCTTTGAAAAGTTCTATGAATCTTTTGAAAAGTATGGCAATATGGCTGTTGCCTCTGCCCCAACCAACCACCTGGAAGCTGTTGAACAAGGCCTTATTAAAGAAGGAGATAAGGTAATTATTGCGTCTTCAGGCGTGGGAGAAAACCATATCGCAGTGTTTCACCGCGTTTCTCCCCAATTGATTAAACATAACCGGTTATGAGGTAGCGATGCCATGATTGAACAGTTAGACCATATCGCAATCAAGGTAACCGACCTTTCGTCGGTATGCCAGGCTCTTGAACAACTGGGATTGCCTTGCACCGGTATCGGTCAATTCGATGAAGTGGGGATGCGTATCGCTTTTTTAGGGAACCGCGAAACTCACATGGAATTATTGGAAGTGACTGCTGAAACCAGTCCGATCGTGAATGATAAACCCGGTTTACATCACCTGGGCATAAAAGTAAAAGATATCGAGGGAGCTTATAACAAAATGAGAGAAAGCGATCGATACAAGGTCCTGGGCGATATCCGCCAGGGTGCGCATTCGCGAATTTTCTTCTTTAAAATTAAGGGACAAGAAGAGATTCTTTTTGAGTGCGTAGAATAGGAGAGAAAGGCCAGAGGAAAGGAACAAGAGAGAACGAGAGGAAATGAAAAATGGAAAGTAAACCGATGCAAGACAAAGTAGCAATTGTGACCGGCGGCGCCAGTGGAATCGGCAGGGCTATCAGTACTCGACTGTCGAAAGCAGCGGCTACGGTTATTATTTTCGGCCGAAATGTTGAGAGAGGTAACAATACCGTGGAGGAACTCACCGCGGATGGCGGCAAAGCTGAATTTTTCCGGACTGATTTGATTAGTGGAGAGGAAATCCAAAAGTCTATGAGCCTGGTGTTGGCTAAGTATTTAAGCGTGGATATTCTAGTCAATAACGCCGGGATTTCCGGGTTCATGGGGCCGGTAGTGGATACACCTATGCAAGAAGTGGAAGATGTCTTAAAGGTGAATCTTACCAGTATGTTTCATTTATCCAAATTGGTACTGCCTAAAATGATTGAGAATAGGTACGGACGGATTATCAATATTTCTTCTGTCGCGCCCAGGGTTACCCCCCCCAATTCCGCCACTTACAATATGAGTAAAGCCGCGGTTAATGCCCTTACCAAGACATTATCGCGGGAAGTGGCCTCTTATGGGATTACGGTTAATGCGATTGCCCCGGGCATGGTCATGACCGAACGTATTCTCAAGTCCCGGATACCGGGAATGGCCCAAAAATCAGGTGTTTCGCCTGAAGAATATCTCCAGAAATTAACTGAAGGAACCGATACTCACCGCCTAACCCGTGAAGAAGACGTAGCTGAGCTGGTTATGTTCCTTGCTTCCAAGGCTTCCCAGAATATTACGGGTGAAATCGTTAATGTCGCAGGAGGCTATTAAGATTAGAAGGAGAAATATAAGTGGAATCAACATATAATAGAATGAAAAAGTTTATTAACAATTACTGTTCCGATTACAGTCAGTATGCCAATGATGCCGAAACCATGCCTAAAATGGATCAATATTGGACACCGGATTTCAAAGCGGTCGCTTACTTCAGGCGCAGCAGCGGAGAGTACCCGGTTGTTTATCCGTCTCGTAAGGATTTCCAGGAGTTCCTCATTAAAACGCATCACGTTATTAAGGATTCCATGAATCCGGTCGATTTCATCATCGATGAAAAAGAAAAAAAAGTGGTTATAAGAGTAAAAATTGTAAAGACAAATAATCAAACTGCCGAGAAAATTGAAATCGACGGGATGGGATGTTATCAACTCGTTGAAGCTAAAGGTGGTAATTTCATGATTACGCGCCTCGATTTCATGTGGGAGGCCCCGGAGACAATAAAAAACCTGGGGAAATAAAATAATATGAACAAGCCAGGTGGTATTAACCCTTCAGCCAGAAAAGGTATCCTGGTTACCGGTGTCATTGGCGAGGATGTTCATGTCACGGGTATCCGGATACTGGAGCATGCACTGCGTAAAGCCGGTTTCATTGTACATTCCCTGGGTATTCATAATTCGCAGGAAGATTTTATTAATGCGGCGATTGAAACGAATGCCGATGCGATCATGATTTCTTCTTTAGCCGGTCATGCCCAATTACTGGTGGAAGGGTTCAGGGATAAATGTATCGAAGCGGGCCTGGAGGATATCCTGCTCTATATTGGCGGTCAATTGGTGATTCATGCGGAAGATTGGGATAATATCGAAAAGTCTTTTAAGGACCTGGGGTTCGATCGCGTTTACAAGCCTTTTGTGCTGCCCGAACCTGTGATTGCCGACCTGGAAAATGATCTGGGCTTGCCGTGAAAATAGCATGTAGGTGTAGGGGTTTGATTCATCAAACCCGAAAGATGAATCCCTGTGCCTGGGCTTGATAAATCAAGCCCCTACTGGCTGGCAAATGTAAGGAGTGCCAATGGAAGTCGTTAATAAAAAATGGCCGGAGGATTATTTTTTTCGCCAGCGGAAATCGGTCCTGGCGATGTGGCCCACCGGTAATGATGTGGACCTGGCCGAGGCCGTGGAATATCATAAAAAAATGCCGCCCTCTAAAAATGCGGCGCTGAAAGTACTGGAAGCAAGGGAAAAGAGTATCTCTTATTTTTGTCCTTCTTCAGGTACGGACACCATTGATGCCCACAAGGAGCTTTTGCTTTATTTGCAAAATGTGGGCAAGGTTGATCTTTTAACTTCGTATATTGACAGTTTAACCCGGAATTGTCGTTTCGAGGCGGCAGAACAAGGTTTGAAAAAAGCCCTGGAAAATCGCAAGGCCGTATTGAATGGGTTTCCCATGGCAGTTCATGGGGTAAAGGGGAACCGTGAGGTTATGGAAGCGCTGGATTTGCCCGTGCTTATGTTCGGTCCCACGCCGGATGTCCGGTTAACCCATGAAATTGGATTGGCGGGTGGGCATACGGGCTATTCCGGCGGTCCTCTGATTTCTTTTTGGAACTATACCAAGAATGTGCCGGTGGAGGCGGTTATTCATAATTTTCAGTATACTCATCGTTTGCTGGGTTATTACGAGGAAAAGGGCGTCCCCATATTATATTGTGTAAGTGGGGCCATGCCTGCGGTGAGTCCGCCTTCGCTCATGATTGCGCCGGAGATTATCGAGGTTTTGATTGCAGCGGAGCAGGGGGTGAAGCATATTCAATTGAATAATTGGCTCCAGGGGAATATTGCGCAGGATATAGCTTATATTTTGACTTTTAAGAAGCTGGCGCAGGAGTACCTGGCGAGGTCTGGTCACGGCGATGTGGAGACCACGACCTACAGTGTGAGTCCGACGGGGAGGTTCCCGTCGGAGCATGAGCGGGTATTTGCATTGATTGGGTATTATACCATGATCGGTTTATTGGGGCATGTGCAGGTGATAGGGTCGCGGACCATTGATGAGGCGCATCATATTCCTACCAAAGAAGGTACGGCGCTGAGTTTCAGGTGTGCCCGAATGATGGCGGGAATGTTGCAGGCGCAGGGGGTGAATATCCTGGACAATGAGGCGGTTAAAGTAGAATCCCGAATGATGGAGAAAGAGGTACGGGCTATCCTGGACAGGGTCATCGAGATAGGGGAGGGGGACCTTGTTTTGGGGACAAAGCGGGCCATTGAAACCGGGGTTCTTGATCAGCCTTATGCGACAACGCAGTTGGTTAAGGGGAAAGTAATGGGTGTAAAGGACAGCGAAGGGGCGGCGCGATTTTTTGATTTTGGGGAATTGCCGTTTGATAAAGAGATCAGGGATTATCACAAAGAGAAAATACAGGAAAGGGAGAACCGGGTTGGCAAGAAAGTGGGTTATGAGACCATTATCAATGATATGATGGCGATCAGTAATGGGGTGATAGTAAATTAGCCTGTGTTCTTACTTCCCTGTTGACAAAACCGGTAAAATTGATTATAGTAGTAACTGTGGAGCATAAGATGTTAATGAAAACCTTAAGAATAGAAGACAGTATTATTTCGATGCCGGAGTTGGGTAAATATAAAGGCAAGATTGTAGAGATCGTTGTTAGAGAGAAAAGGAAAAGTAAGAAGAAGAAATTGAACAAATTCTTTTCTCTTTGTGGGAAAGTGTCGCTGGACAGTACTGAGGTTGAAAAGTTGAGAGAAGAAAGTTATATCTGATGCCCATATGATACTTGCCGATACGAATATTATTATTGATTTCTGGAAAAATCCCAACCAGGAGCAAATTGAGATTTTCAATAATAACGAAATAGCCATATGTCCGGTTATCATGGTCGAGCTTATCCATGGTGCTAAAAGTGAAAAGCAAAAAAGCAAAATCAAAGAGGCTCTTCGTGAGCTGCGCATGCTTTCGATTGATGATAAGACCTGGGAATTATTCGGAGACCTTTTGTACAAATTGAAAACATCGGGTGTAACAGTTCCTTTTCAAGATGCGCTTGTAGCATCAGTTGCCATAAAAAATAAATGTTTACTCTGGACCAATGACAAACATTTTGAAATGATAAATCGTGTTATAGAACGTCTTAAACTGTTAAAGCGGCCAACTTTTTGAAAAAAGTTGGACAAAAACTTTTAATGATGGATAAACAATAGTTTTAGGAGGCCCCACGGCGCGGGGAGCCGATTAAGGTTGACTTTGCAAC
>JAUPLE010000558.1 GCA_030837085.1 Acidobacteriota bacterium
AATAATAATTAAAGAAACTAAACAAAAATTTTACAGGGGTCCAAGGCCCCGCGGCGCGGGGGACCTATTAGAGTTTTCAAAAGGTCCCCCGGTAATATTCCCAAATACTACTTACAATAGTTCTACAAATAGGGCGCACGCGCCGCGTGCCTGGGTAGCCAAAGGGGTGGGGATATCCAGGTAAGCCGGTTAATTTTGTTCCACCAATTTTCCAGTGATAAATTTATGCAATATACTTGCAATAAATGTTTTATAGGTTATGCCTTCTTCAATAGACCTCCGCTGAAGTTCTGTCAAATCTCTTTCAAGAATTTCGACATCTATCTTTTTAAAACTTTCCAGGGCATTGGCAGCATATTGCTCATATTTTAATTTTTCTGCTGCAAAATTGTCAATCTCTACCCATTCTTCGTTTTCAATGGAGGTCATTAGTTCTTTTTCTTCTTTCGACATTTTATATTTCATTTGTTACCCTCCAAAAATTTTTTGGTATATTTACGACTGGGAAAAATCGTTTTCAGAAATATCTCATTCTCAGTTTCTACAAAAGGAACAGCATAAGCATAATTATTTATGTTTACGATGAATATACGTTGATTTTCATATTTAGCTGGATTGGGATTTTTGATGGTGGTAAGTAAATTCCCCTCCCGGATGTAAAAGAGAATATCATCGAAAGAGATTCCTCGTTCTTTTTTGAGCTTGATGTTCTTTTCATGATTCCAGCGAAAAACTTTCATGAGTAAAATATACTCTAACTTGTTTTTTTTGTCAACAGGAGAAGATCATCCCTCCTTAAGTCCTTTACAGCGAAGAATGAAATACAACTATCCAATAAAAATTTCATTAACCAACCGTGACAATAGCAGGTTCAATGCGTTCATGGGCAACGATCCGATGGGCATAACTCATACATGCCTGGATATCTTGTTTTTCTAAAAAGGGATATCCTTCCAATATTTCTTCGATGGTAGAACCTTCGGCAATCATTCCCAGGATGTGTTCAACGGCGATCCGTTTTCCTCGTATGATCGGCTTGCCGTTGAAAATTGTCGGATTGAATGTTATACGCTGTAAAAGGTCATTCTCATTCATTGGAATCTCCTGGGATAAATATAATGGTTTTCTTAGACGATGTCAACTATAGAGGAAAATTTCTTGTCTGCCGCCCATTTTCTCCAATTACATTTTTTGAGGCCATTGCCGGGCGCCGTGAATAACTCGAAGTATTTCCATTGCATTCTCTTTAATTCTAAAGGCAACAATGTAAGGAGTGCCCGTAACATAAAATTCTTTCGTTCCGGCGATACGGCCCGGTTTGCCCAATCCCGGTGTATTTGAAAGTACTGTCTCGACGGCATCTATAACTCGAAGTACTTGTTCTATGGCGGCTTTTGGGTTATGTTGCCGGATATACTCTTCTATAGAATCAAGATCCTGGGATGCGGCCTTAGTCCATCGTATGCGCAAGTTTTGTCACCCATTTTTCCCGGATATCTTCATGAGCTATAAATTCACCGGCGTCTGCCTGCCTTATCCCTTCGCGGATTGCCTCAGTTTGCCATGCATTAACAAGTAGGTACTGTTTTAAGGCTTCTATAATTAAATTGGGTTTTGTTTGAGAG
This sequence comes from Acidobacteriota bacterium, assembly GCA_030837085.1. Lineage (GTDB taxonomy): Bacteria > Acidobacteriota > Aminicenantia > UBA2199 > UBA2199 > JAKAGC01. The sequence continues at coordinate 1,626 of JAUPLE010000558.1, forward strand.
GTAGCGATGGCCAATTCATCCAATTGGGCGCCCATGTCATCATCAAGACAAACGGTCATTGGTTCATACATTGGTTTACTCCTTGATGGTATATATTGTATTATAGTATCTTGTTTTTTTCAACTGCGAAAAAAGTAATATTATCTGCACGAGCCGGCCCATTTTTCCTGTTTTTTCCGCTTTTCCTCTCTTCCACTTTTCCCTGATTTTTCTCACCTTCTCCCCTTCTCCCCTTCTTTCTTTTCTTCATCATTCATCATTCATCATTCCATTCTCTTTTATAATCGCCCTAAATCGTTCTTCCGTCATCTTTTCCCGGCAGCGGGCAATATCATTTTTTGCTTGATTGGCAATGGGGGAGCCGATTTTGGCAAAGATGGCAAAGGCTTGAAGAAAGAGTTTCAAAGCGGTTTCAAATTGATTTTGATCAAAAAATAGGTTCCCCATCTGGCCCATTAAAATCGTCATCCCGGCGATATCCCCGATTTTCTCCTTAATTTCCAATGACTTTTGATACTGCGTTAATGCCGCATCATAGTCGCCTTTATATTGATAGATCATACCGATATTATGCAAAGTAATCGATACACTTTTTATATCTCCTATTTCTTCTGAGACATTTTTAACCTCTTGAAATTTCTCTAATGCCTTATCATAGGCTCCCTGCTTTTGATAAATTAGACTAATCATCCCCAAACTATATGCTGCGCCTTTCCTATCCCCGATTTCCTCTTTAATTTCGGCTCCTCAAAAAAATGTGTGGGTAGACAGTGGTACAGGAAGATTGCTTAATGCGTGATATAGGATGGTTTCCGTAACCTCATACGTTTTAAATCCATAGGATTTGTAACTGGTCAGGCTATAGGCTATCGGGCTATATTGATAGGAATAAAAGGTTGCCCCCTGATGGCATCTTTAATGGCACTAAAGACATTCACCTTATTCTTTCTTGCCGTGGAGATATA
>JAUPLE010000059.1 GCA_030837085.1 Acidobacteriota bacterium
ACACCTTCCACTACGAACAACACCGAATACTGGAAAATATGGATCGACTACAACCGGGATGGAGACTTTGCCGATTCCGGGGAAAATGTATACAGTGGTTCTGGTAAGACAACCAAAACAGGAAGTTTTACAGTATCGACGGCAACTGAGAAAGGAACGGCGCGCATGAGGGTTTCCATGAGGAGCGGAAGCATCCCGCCCAACTGCGGCTCATTTAACTACGGAGAAGTCGAAGATTATACTGTGAATATTCAATAAGGCCCCTCTACGAGGGGGAACGAACGGGCCGCTTAATTGCGGCCCGTTTACTTTTTATAATGTAAGCTGCAGTTCAAATCGTTTTATTGGTACGTTTTTGGGAAGCATTTACAAAAACCTGGAAAGAGGGGTGCAAAATTTCAAATTTTTTTATGGGACGCCTATTGCAATATTATCCCATTTCCCTTATAATTTTTTCATGGTAGATCAAGGACTTGAAAAAAATTTGTTGCCTGGCAAGTTTGACTATATTACTCCGTTTTATAATCAATACCACAATAATAAAAGCCTGGTTGAAGGACTTGACTCGCTTCTTAACACTTCTGATCTTAGTGTAAAATCTATCCCCTTCAGCAGCGATATGCCCCCGGTCAAATTGTTCCCGGGAATCCAGGGAAAATCCAGGCAAATAAAAGTTCTTAAAAAATATGATGGGGTGCAACTCTTGCGAATGACTCACCGTTATAAAGAAGACAATGAGTTAAAGGAAGAAGAAGGTAATTTTTTCATCCTTGAACATCCGGACTACAGAAACGTATATGTCCTCTTAACCATTGAATCGAATAACTTTTTCAAACGGTCTATATTACCTTTGTTTGATGATCATACTCCGCATATGATGATGACCTTTATTACTCACAAGCGACTAAAGCGATTTTTAGAAGAGTTTCAAGAAGAAAATCAATTTTCAAAGTTGACTATAACTCACGCATCCCATAGATGCCGTTTTAATGAAAAGGGGAAATCTGAAAAAGTCTTCCCGGGGATTAGCTGGTTTAATATGGATTTAAATGAGGCGTTTAATTGGGTATATCAAAATAACGGCTGGTTCCAATCCCTGCAATTTAAGGTTAAGGCGCATCATTTTCCTGGGGCTGAGGTTTCAATTACAAGGCAAGGGATTGTGCGAACCACCCGGCTATTTTCAAAGGTGTTTAAAAGTTTTATTCTCCCGGTGTGTAAGATGATTCATGAAAACAATGAATTTTTTGGCAATAGAAGCAGACGTGACAATCTCAATCTTGCAGCAAGACCTTTGACTATCGATTTCGGCATGGATCAATTTTCTGAATCTTCTGAAAATAGTAAATTCATTCAATCGTTAAGACGCCTTAATAAAGTCTCTATTTCGGTACTTCACGGGAATCCCTATATACACTTATCTATTATCGATTATTTTGACGGCAGTACGTTCGACCTTTGGGTTTTAAATTCGAATCAATTATTTATAGTCCCACAAATGAGGGGCTCGGTTTCTTCTATCAAAAGGCTCATCAATCATATCTTTGATACCTATGCCGAGGGTGATATCAAAGATTACCGGGAGGAGAGTATTCATTGAGCAATTATGAAGAAATTCATGATAAAATAAACAATTACGAACAAACCATACACGCCATTGTCGGATTCATGAATTTCTATCGGTATGACAATGAACGGAAAGAGCTAAGGAATGATGTTATTCCTTTTCAAGGGAGACGATTTAATCCTTCGCAGGCGAAAGTTTCCAATGAGAAAGGAGAAAAAGTTGATTATGTCACCCCGGATATTGGGATATTATTACCATCAAAACAGGGGGTAATCGGTGAAGTAAAGAAGAGTTTTCCTTCCGATCAACAGCTTTGGTTTAAAACGTTTAAGCAATTAATGAAATATGATGATGACTTAATCGGTTGGCCCACTGATAATGAAAAAGTTGATTCTCATGATATTGTATTAATTTTGCATCAATCCAGGGGAGCGGTAGTAGCTGAATTTTATGAGACTCATAAAGATATAGCGATTAAAAGGCCATTTTCTATCGTTGAATTCAATAGATCGGATGAGAGAAAGTCTTACTATTTTTTCAAGAAGATTTTAGGTAAACTTACAGAGGAAGTCGTCGATAAGCGATTAAAGTATGGAGTACAAGTGCCGATGGAGGTTTTCATTACAACTTATTCTACGATAAAACTCCATGATGACGAACCCCCATTGCCATATCTATTGGAAGTAATATGGACAAATGTTGTTTTGGCAAAAGCCAGGGAATCTGAAAAATTTCTAAAGCTTCGGAAGAATCAAAAAATGAAAGTCCCATTGGAAGTCGAGACTATAATTGAGGAACTCCATAAGGATTTTTCTTTTCGTTCTTTTTATGATATCGACTCCGAGCGGCAGCCGAGAATACCCAAAAGAGAGTGGGTAAAACGTGCTTGTGACAAATTAGTTGAATTGAATGAAGCAGAATGGACCGATCAACCTAAAACAATCACCGTTTTCTTTAAACTGTATGATGACGTGCTGGTTCATCTTATTCAATGTTGCTCAGGTGAGGGTCAAGAAGATACCCAGAGGAAATTGTTTAAAGACGAAGAAATGGAGTGATTTCGCGTCCCTTCGCGGCCTGGTGGCTATTTTTCCTGGAAACCGATCAAGCTGGTGATTTTAATTTATTGATTTATTCAGAAAATCATTCCAGATTACCCCAGGTATATATGTCTTTTTCCTCTTTTATTCCAAGGCCTTCCAGGTATTGTTTCTGCCATTTGAGTGGTTTACTCTCATAAAGAACAGAAGATAATTCATATACACCCGCAGTTTCTAATATTTCTTCTTCTTTTTTGTCTAATTTTCCATCTTTAAATTTATCGAAATCGTCTTTTGCCATTTCTATAATAATTATTCCAACATGAAACAGCTCTGAGTAGTAACGAAGTACTTCATTATTTTTTTCTTGAAAACCGTCAGGAGCTGCAAATGCAAAATAGGACCGATTAGCCCATCTGCGATGAGAAACGGCTTCGAAAAAAAGTTGTTCATAATTAGCATCTGTACTTTTCACCTCTATTGTATTGATTTCTATCTCTTTTTTCCCAAAATGCTCGTCAACTTTAATTCCGGTGACATCAGGGTTTCCCCATTTCCCCATTATCTTCTTATCTGAAGTATCTTTTACGCTGAAACCTTTCTGTTTTAGCCAATTTATAACTATCGGATAAAGTTTCTTTTCTTGGTTCAATCTTATTTTTTCGTTGGAAAGCTCTTTGGGAGTATCGGAGCTTTCAATTTCTATGTAATAGCCATTAGATCCGGTTTTTTTAGCAATTGGTGAATTATCATCACGCGTGAATGCGGAAATATACTGTCTAAAATTTTCTAATGGCACTTCGGTAACAACTTCTTTGTGCTCTTTTTTGATAGATTGATAAATATCATCTGCCTTTTTCCTATTCTCGAAAGTTGTAGCATTTAGTTTTTTAAGGGCTTCTTTTGCCAACTCTAAAACCTTTTCATATTTTGTCTCACCATGACTCATATAATACCTCCAAATTTATTATCTTTAACGAACACCGTCCTTTGAGCCTTTTTAAATCTTTAGTTATTATTATACCATAATTAATGCATTTACGCAAATACTTTTTGAACCACAAATTTTGAACATTACCGGCAGTTTTACCGTCTCGGCTTCGGCAGCCAAAGGAACCGCGCGCATGAGGGTATCCATGAGGAGCCAAAACAATCCTTCCAACTGCGGCTCCTTTAACTACGGAGAAGTCGAAGACTATACGGTGAATATACAATAATATTTAACAGTACCAGGGGGTGTGCGTCACGCGTCACGCGTGACACCCACCCCCTATTCGAAAATCGTAAGATGTCATTTAGCTTTCACGCAGTCCCGACGGTGACGGACTTTAGATAATAATTAAATATTTATTTTTCGACAAATCAATTTCAAGGGCAGGAATTCTAATTTTGTGGTGCCAGGTAAGTCCAGGAAGAGGGGATGCGCCGCGCTCAGGTCGAGCGTTGAAACTCTTCATCGAAACCCGGTGGGTATCCACTCCCATCCGGTAAAGGTTGACCGCCAACGCCACACGCG
>JAUPLE010000559.1 GCA_030837085.1 Acidobacteriota bacterium
TAGCCATATCAATGGCCGGGATTTTGCTTTCCGCCAGGGAATCGGAAAAGCGGGTGATGATAATATTTTTTAATTGTTCGGTAATCTCTTCCGTGGTAAATTGGCCATCGGTCCCGGCGATAGCCCGGATGACTTTTACCGGGTCTTTGACGCGTACGGCATAGTTACCGAAAGCCCTGAGGCGAATGGGACCGAATTCAGGGTCCCTCAGCATTATTGGATTCTTGGTGCCCCATTTGCGGTCAGTAAAGTTCTTGGTATTGGCAAAATAGATTTCTGCTTTAAACGGGCTGTTAAAACCGTATTTCCATCCTTTTAAGGTAGTCATGATGGGAAGGTTCTGTGTTGTCAGGGTGTACATGCCCGGTTGGAAGACATCTGCCACCTGGCCTTCGCTTACGAATACAGCCACCTGGGATTCCCTGACCACCAGTTTGGCGCCGTTCTTGATTTCGTTGTTATAGCGCTCAAAACGGTGAATCATGGTATCATTGGTAGGGTCCAGCCACTCGACGATATCTATAAATTCTGCCCTGAGTTTTTCAAATATACCCATTGTGTCCTCCTTTGTTAAATTGGGGAAAATTTTTTTCCCGTAAAGATTATAAACTACTATATGAAAAAAAGTCAAATTCTTTTTTTGCCACCAAGGCACCAAGGCACCAAGATTTTTTCTTCGCGGTTCTTCGCTTTTTTAGGGTGTCCCGCCGGGACCTTAGCGGCTATTTTAGCCAGCCGTTCTCTTTGTACCAGATGGCGGTACGGGTTAGGCCTTCCCGCAGTGATGTCGTGGGATTATAATTTAATTCTTTCCTGGCTTTTGAAATGTCAAAGGCTTTCTCCCTGGTGAAGAAATTCAGTAGTTTCCGGGAGAGGGTCGGCTCGATTTGCGGGGAGCGGCTGAATAAGTCGCTAAAGAATGCGGCGATATGAACTGTCCACAAGGGGATACGAATTTTAGGGACTGGTTTGTTAAAGAGTTCCGCCACGATTTTTACCAGTTCTCGCAGCGGCAGGTATTCGCTGCCGGCCAGGGTGTAAATTTGGCCTGGGGCCGCGGGTGATTCGCCGGCCAGGATAATACCTGCCACCAGGTCTTCGACGTAGGTAAGGTGACATAGGTTATTACCTTTGCCGATCATGCGGAAATTTCTTTTATAAATATCCTGGAATAATTCCAGGAACCGTTTACTACCGGGACCGTAAACGCATACGGGGCGAACCACCACGCTCTCGATTTTACCTTTTTGGAAATAGGAGAGCACCAGTTTTTCCGCTTTTACCCGTGATTCCTGGTAAGGGGTGCCGGGGTTATAAGGCGCGTCTTCCTTGACCGGGGGGTTGGTAATGATTCCTTGTACTCCGACGGTGCTGCAGTGAACAAACCGTTTCGCGTCACCGGTGATGGAATCTTCCAATAGGGCATGGGTACTCTCTACATTAACCATTGTAAACATATTTTTGGTAATCCGTTGTTGTCGGTACAATGACGCAAGATGAAAGACGATATCTACGCCCCTGATTTTTCCCCGGATGGAATTAGGTTCGGATAGATCGGCTTCGATAAGTTTTACATCCAGTTTTTCCAGGAGTTCCCGGTTGCTGTTTTTTCTAACCAGGGCTTTGATGGTATAGCCTCTTTCTTTTAATGCCCGGCAGAGATACCCGCCGGTAAAACTACTGGCGCCAGTTACTAGTGCTGTTTTTCTCATATTAATAATGCCTCAAATAATTTTTAAAGTAAAAAAATTTTTATTGAGGGATTGTAAACCGTTAGGGGATTAATGTCAAGTTTGAGGTGCGGTTAACCCATTTTTTTCCCCGCGGCGCGGGGGGCACGCGGCGCGTGCACCCTATTAGTAGTACTATACCGGGAGGTTTAGCTTATGAAAAGCATCAGGCTCAGGACCTTTGGGTTGTCAGTCAACGTTTTTTTCCTATTTGCCATAGTACATCCTCATATATGGGAAAATCATTATTCCTTATCCGAACATTTTAAGGGAAATCGGCAAAGTAAGTATGTGACAGTCACGGGAAAACTCTGCTAATGAATCGTTTCAGCTAATTTTTCAAGTCTCTTTTTAGGAAAACCGGTCGCTTCCGCAATAATCTCCAGGTTGATTCCTTTCTTTATCAGTGTCCTGGCTGTTTTGAGTTTTCCCTTTTTTTCTCCTCTTTTTTCGCCAATTTCGATTCCAATTTTTTCTCCGATTTCGATTCCTTCTTTTCTCAACCTATCGGCGAGTGTTATCATAATTTCACCTCCTTCTATTTTACTATCCTCTAACATTTTTTTCAATCGATCCCGGCTTATATTCTTAGTTTCAGAAATGTAGATGAGAAAGAAAACGATATCTTCGATATCTTCGGTAAACCCTTTCTCATGCCAGAATCTAAATATTTCCTCGATGCCGTCCATCTCATCGGTATAAGCATATTTCATCAACGCCAATGCCGTCAATAGAAATACATTATCTTTTAATTCTTGATTTCTTTCGGTTCGGAAATCCCACGGTTTGGCATCGAAGAGGAAATACCTGTAATTCAGTAAAAACTCCTTTACTTCGTCTTCGACGTCAAATTGATCCACAAAGTATTGAGGAATGTTCCATTCCTTTTCTCCATGGTAAAAGACAATGGGGATAATGATGCGCAGCGGCCTCTTTTCATCGATGTCTTTTTGCCACTCCTCTACCATGTATTTCAGGACCTGGATGAAAATCCTTTTTCTCCCCTCTGTTTTGTGTTCTACTATGAAACAGATGTCCGTAGGAATTTTCCCCCCGTCTTTGGATTTCATTTTAGCTTTGACCACGATATCTGAGTAGTACTCCTCAAATTGTTTGGATACGTAATCGGTGTCCTCGATTTCGATGCTGGAGAAATCGATTCTTTTTTTTATTTTTTCAGGCAGAACTTTTTTCAAAAGTGCGCGTGCGTTGTCCACTTTTCCAAAGACATTGGTGAACATCTTATCGTGGATCCTGTCTATTTTTTTCATGGTGTTATTATATTCCAGTCGCTGGAATTTTTCAACTGCCCATTGGTTAGCCAGGAATGGCCCCTAATCGCCCCTAATTTCGGGGGGAAAAAGCGGGAAAAAGGGATATGCAAGAAAAATTCTTGGTTTATAAAAACCCTAAAGGCCCCCGCGCCGCGGGGTTGTGTGGAGCACCCAGGAACCTTTTTGAAAAAAGGTTCCTGGACCTCCAAAAACTTTTATTTATCCAATGTCCATGGTTCTGAGCCCGACGGTGTATATGATGGAATCCTCTGGCTCAGTCCTACAAATGGGACCCCCGCGCCGCGGGGCATGGTCCTGAGCCAAATGGTGTTACGAAGGTAAACCTTCCGGTTTAGTCCTACAGATAGAAACCCCACGCAGTGGGGCGCGCCGCGTGCTTAGGTTATGCTGGCGTCTTTCACCATGTCTTTTGTTTTGACATTAATCAACGCCCCGGAGTCGTTATCGATGAGCGGTAATCCCAGTTCTTTAAATTTTTTCGGGATGTCCATGAATATATAATATGCGCATAGCTGGATGAACTGCATCCGGTCATACAATTCAGTAAAGGTTAAATCCTTTTGCAGCACAGCATCTTTGGCTTCCGTACTCTCTTTGGTCAAGGTAAGATTGGCGTCATAGGCTAAGACGATTGTTTGCCTGCCTTCCTGTAAATCCGGCAGGGTGAAGTTGTATTCGCCTATTAATGTTACTGCCGAGGAATCTCCTATAATCTTATCATATACATCCAGGGCATAGACAAACCAGTCTTCTTTGTTTTTTGGTTCTTCCCGGGCAATTAAACCCAGCGCTGTTTGTTTCTTGATATCATATTTCAAGAGCAGTTTCATAAAGGTTGTGTGCTTGGTAAAGTTAAATTCAGCGGCTTTATACTTTTTTTCGAAATCATCTTTAGCCTGTACTGCTTCTTTGGTTTCTTTTTCGTAGTTATCTTCAGCAGCCTGGGCGTTTTGACATAGGATAAGACTCTGTTTGATAAAACCGGCGTCTTTATTGAACTCATTGAGAAGTTTTGTTTTGAAATCAGAATCTTTCGCTAGTTTGTTGAGTAACACATACGATTTACTGACAAATTCCGTACCTACTGTAATTTCTTTCATTATTTATCTCCTTTATATTTATAGTTTTTTGATGCAATCATGGGTGGGGTTGGCGTATCATTTTAGGTTCGTTAATCCAGGTTATAAAAACTTGTTAAGAAACGATTTTGACCAATTCAAGGGAAGCGTCGCCAATTTTGTAAGTTGTTAAGCAGTCCAGGAGCGCCAGCATTAATACCTCGCTTATCATTTCCGATTCGGTTATGGCGTCTGCGAATTTACAATCAAGCGCCTCTTTGTTGAGGGGTATTTGAGCTTCATTAAATGTTCTCATCATAACTCTAAAGAATTCTCGCTTATCTTTCCTTTGTTCATTGGGTTTTATTGTCTCTTGATAGAATCTTTTTGCGCAAGCGGCCGCCCTTAGATTGACCATGTCGATAATGAATGATTCGTAATCGGGGCCCATTTCATTGCCAATCTCGTGGGCGATATCCTCAAAAACCATCGGTCGAAAGTATTTTCCCAATTCCGTATATCCGCCAAGGTTTGATTGGTCTTCCAATAGGTCTCCGACGAGAATATCCCGGTAGTAATTGGGGTGCTTAAGGATATAGGATATGACATTTTGCAGTTTTTCCAATTTTTCTTCTGGGATTGTAATGGTAATTGGGGATTCATCGTCGATTTGTTCTTCGATTAATTCCGGGGTTATTTGTTCGGTGATATCGGCCTCGATATCGATGTGTAGTTTAAAGATTTTTTTCATTGGTTTATTTCTCCTTTATTTCCAGGTTTGGTTCCTGGTCTGGTAATTTATCAGGGTTGTAGGACTTTGTTTTTTCGATCACCATGGATTCTTTGCCGGTTAGGAGCCAATTAAGGTTTGCGCCCAAGTATTGGCAGAGGTTGAGTAACATAGGCATGGGGATAGGTATTTCCCCGGTTTCGATTTGTGAAATAGCGAATTCAGTCGTGTCCATTAGTTGGGCCATTTTTTGGAAAGTCAGGCCCCGGTATTCCCTGAATTTTTTGATACGTTCTCCTATTCCTGGGAGGAGGGGAATTAACAGTTCATCAATCATTTCGTTATCATTCATTTTATTATCCTCACTTTTTTTATTGTCGGGGAAAAGGGTGAAAGTATGGGGGACAGACACTTTCGCGTCTTTCGCGTGTTTCGCGGGCCGCCTCTTTTGCCAGGGTAACCA
>JAUPLE010000560.1 GCA_030837085.1 Acidobacteriota bacterium
GACACGCAGGTCTGCCCCTACGGAAATTTGGCCCCAAGGGCCACCCGATTCTTTTTTTCACGTAGGGGCGTTACCGGCGGGCCTATGTGTCCGCCCGTTTTGTTTTTTCCGCGTAGGGGTGATATGGGACAGGCGAGAAAACTCCCCACACAACGTTTGCATTCCTATTCCGCCTATGATACAATCCTATCCATGGATATAACGATAAGGAGCAAAACATGAGAAAGTTTTCATCCTATGGACCTATAGTTAACACTTCGGAATTTTATGCCCCCAGGGAAGAACTAATTGAAAAAACATATATCAACCTGATCGGGGAAAATCCTGACGAAGGTGGCCACTATTTCACCGTCTGGGCGCCGCGCCAGTCCGGCAAAACCTGGCTCATGCAGCAAATCCTCCACCGCTTGCAAAAAGACCCCCGTTTCCACGTGCTTAAAATCAACCTGGAAATCCTGAAACGCAAAAAAAAGGTCGGCGACATCATCAAAATCATTGCCAGGGAAATCGGCGAGGGAGTGGGTAAAACGTTTAAAGGCATCGATGACGAGGATAAATTCCAGGGAATCTTCAAAAACAACGTATTGAATAAACCCCTTATATTAATCCTGGATGAATTTGATGCCATTGCCGAGGAGGGGATCAATACGATAGTCAGTGCATTTCGAAATATATACATCCACCGCCGCGATGAGATGGACAAAACCACCGGGGAAAAAACGTACCTGCTGCACGGCGTGGCCTTAATCGGCGTGCGCAGCGTCCTGGGCATCGAAAACCAGAAAGGTTCTCCTTTTAATGTCCAGCGCAGCGTCCATGTTTCCAATTTGACCTTTGAAGAAGTGGAGGGCATGTTCAAATGGTACGAAAAGGAAAGCGGCCAGGCGGTAGAAGACGAAGTCATCCGTACGCTTTATGATGAGATGCGCGGCCAACCGGGTTTAACCTGCTGGTTCGGCGAACTGCTCACCGAAACCTATAATCCCGATCCGAAAAATCCCATTACCATGTCAAATTTTGACGAAGCTTACGGCGCCGCCACCCACATCCTCCCCAACAACAATATTATGAACCTTATCAGTAAGGTCGATACCCCCCCCTATGATGAAACGGTCATTAAATTTTTTGAAACCGGTGAAAAAACCGTTTTCACTTTCGACGACAAACATCTCAATTATTTATATATGAATGGGATCATCGCCGAAGAAAAAGTCGGCCCCAGGGAATACTATGTTAAATTTTCCTGCCCCTTTGTGCAAAAACGAATCTTCAATTTTTTTTCCCGTCGATTTTTCAGTTACCTGGGCCAGTTGATCCACCCGCTGGATGGCCTGGAAGATGCCGTGGATGAAGAAAAACTCTATCTTCCCAATATCATTAAACGCTACCAGGCCTATTTGACCAAAAACCGGGACGTCTTTTTCAAAAATGTTCCGCGCCGCAAAGATGATTTGAGAATATATGAAGCCATTTATCATTTCAATTTATATCGCTATTTGTACGATCTGCTGAAATCCTGGGAAGTGGAAGTGGTTCCGCATTTCCCCACGGGTAACGGGAAGATTGATTTGATCCTGGAATATAAGAGGAAAATTTATGCGCTGGAGTTGAAGAGTTTCAAGAATATGAATCTACACGAAAAAGGCATTGAGCAGGCGGCGGACTATGGCCGGCAATTGGGTTTAAAAGAGGTTGCTTTCCTGGTGTTCGTGGAATTAACCGAAGCAGAGGCCAAACAACTGGGGAAGGAAGTGGAAAAAAACGGCGTCAAAGTGACGGTATTGCCGGTGGCAATTTTATAAGCCGGAAGAAGCCCTGTTGAGATTGAAAACTTTAGATGCTATAATATGAGCATGATGTCGATAAATGAAATCAGAGAAAAATTGTCCGTGCTCAAAGAAAACCGGGACATTCATAAAGTGATTCTATTCGGTTCTTATGCCAGGGGGGATGTTACCAGGAAAAGCGATATGGATATGGTGGTTATTATGGACACCAATAAGCGTTTTTTTGACCGGTACGAGCTATTAGACTCTTTGTATGACTTATTTGACGCCGGCCTGGATATTTTTCCTTATACCGAAGAAGAGTTTTCCCGGATTTCGCACCGGCCATTTATCAAGAGTATAATTAAAGAGGGGGTCGTCGTATATGAGCAGCCCCCTGGGGGCATTCGATTTCTTCACTAAATGCTTGACTCTCTTCCGATAATACTTTTTTATTCGTGAAACCGGTTTATCCAGGAGCCGTGGAATTGAAAAAAAAATAATAAACCGGTATAATAAGCCCATGAATAGCAATAAGATAAAAAAAATCCCTTACGGGATGTCGGATTATGCACTTATACGTCGTGACAACTACTATTACGTTGACAAAACGCCGTTATTAAAGCTCCTGGAAGATTCCGGCCGCTACATGTTCTTAATCCGGCCCCGGCGGTTCGGCAAATCCCTTTCCATTGCCATCATGGAATCCTATTACGATGTCCATTATAAAAACCGGTTCGAGGAATTATTTAAAGGCACATGGATTTACGATCATCCCACCGGCGAAAGGGGCCAATACCTGCTGCTGGCCCTTAATTTCTCCACTGTAGACCCTGAACTGGACAAAATTGAGACCTCTTTTTTAAATCATGTAAAAATAAACGCCGTGGCATTTGTGCAAAGATACCGGGATTTCTTGTCACAGCATAAAGAATTCGACTTTTACGTCCAGGCCGTCAAGGATAGCCGTTCTGCTTCCGACGTATTATCAAGCCTCCTCAGCCTTTGCAAAGAGGCCGGACAGAAATTGTACCTGGTAATCGATGAGTATGACAACTTCGCCAACACCATCCTGTCGACCAAAGGAAAAGACGCCTATCACCAGCTTACACGTGGGGCAGGTTTTTTCCGCTCCTTTTTTAATGTGTTAAAGAGTGGAACCACCCGTACCGATTCGCCCATTACCCGCTCCTTTATCACCGGTGTATCTCCCATTACCATGGATGACGTTACCAGTGGCTATAATATCGGCAAAAACGTTTCCCTGGAACCGGCCTTTAGCCGGGCGCTGGGATTTACCCGTGATGATGTTGCCGAAATGATCGAATATTACCGTGCAAAAGGGATGATCCTCCACCCCACCGAATACCTCCTGGATATAATAACCCAATGGTACGGCAATTATCGCTTTTCAAGTAAAGATGATTTAACGTTGTTCAACCCGGATATGGTATTGTACTTCCTCGATAATTATATGCCGCAGAAGGAGCTTCCCCAGGATTTAATCGACAAAAACGTGAGCATCGACTACGGCAAATTAAAATATCTTATCTTAATCGATCAGGCCCGGGGGAAAACCACCAATGGCAATTTCAGTATGTTAAAGCAGATCATGGAGGAAGGCGGCACATCGGCTAATATTGTCAAGGGATTCCCGCTGGAGGAATTACTGGACCAGGAGAATTTCACCTCGCTGCTGTTTTACCTGGGGCTGCTAACCATCAAGGGCACCGACAGGAATAAATTACGCCTGGAGATTCCCAATGAAACCATTAAACGTTTGTACTATGACTACATAAAAGGGGCCTACCGCGAAACAGGCGTCTTTGCCTTGAACTTATCGACATATGCCGACTTAATGACCGATATGGCTTATGATGGAAAATGGGAACCGTTATTTAAGTTTATCACAGACCGGATGCGAGAGAGCATGAGTTTAAGGGATTTGATTACCGGGGAAAAATCCATCCAGGCCTTTTTAAATGTCTACCTGGGTTTGAGTAGCCTTTACATTATCCACGTTGAGAAAGAAATGAACAAAGGTTATGCGGATATCGTCATGGAGCCTTTTATCGCCCGGTATGAGGGAATAAAGTATTCGTATTTGCTGGAGATCAAGTATTTAAAATCCGGCGTCAAACCGGGGGCTGACGAGTTCCGGCAATTAAAGGAAGGGGCGGAAGAACAATTGAAGCGTTACGGCATCGACGAAAAATTCCGTAAGAATATTGATAAAACCACCTTAATCAAATTATTATTGATGTTTTCCGGCCATGAAGAGATCTATATGGGAGAGGTGATTACATAGCCCACATTAACTCTGTGTCCTCCGTGACCTCAGTGGCTATACAATACTCTAATCTTCCCTTATCAAAAATTCTTGGGAGTCCAGCCCCGGGGAACCACCCGGAACTGCATCGGCAACTAAATTTGAAAGCAAAAATAACCCCACGAATTGGGTAGGAGATATTAGGAAGCATAAGATAGGTTGTAAAATCCATTTTATTCGGTTAAAATAAGACTATGGATAAAAAAGATGCGAACGTTCTAAATACGGTATATGTAATTGGGGCAGGTGCTAGTAAAGAAGCCAATTTGCCAACGGGATACGAGCTGAAAGAAAAAATAATAAAGGCGCTGGATATACGTTTTACTCCTTTTCCTTTCCGTGAGCAAAATAGTGGCGATTACATTATTACAGAGGCTTTGCGTATATTTGTTAAACGCACTGCTGCCCCTAACAGCCCTAATAGCGGAATAGGCCAATATATTTCTGATGCAGCCTGGCATATCCGGAATGCGTTACCTCAAGCTATTTCAATAGACCACTATATCGATACACGTCGAGACGATGACAAAATAGCTTTATGTGGGAAATTGGCAATTGTCCGATCAATATTAGATGCCGAAAAAAATAGCCACCTTCATTTTGAAAGCTCAAACAAGGATTCCAATATACCATTTCTCAAGCTGGAGAAGACCTGGAATACCCCTTTTTTTCAATTGCTCACCGAGAATTGTACAAAAAATGATCTTCAAGAGAGATTTAAATACTTCACATTGATTATTTTTAATTATGATCGCTGCATTGAGCACTTCATTTACTATGCATTACAGGATTATTATCGGATTTCTGAACGTGAAGCCGCGGAATTGGTAAAGGCTATCAATATCTACCACCCGTACGGTAATGTCGGAACTCTTCCATGGCAAAAACGGCATCTTGGGAGCAATAAAAATATGGTAATGGAGTTTGGGAAAGAGCCGAACCCTGTACAGCTATCAGAATTATCTAAAAATATCAAGACATTTACTGAAGGTACGAATCCTCAATCAAGTGAAATCTCAGAAATCCGGAGGCATATGAGTATTGCGAATAGAGTGGTATTTTTAGGTTTTGCTTTTCACCCCATGAA
>JAUPLE010000561.1 GCA_030837085.1 Acidobacteriota bacterium
AACGTTGACTTTGCCTCTCCCGTGCCGGTGTACGACCAGATCAAGAAAATCATCAAGTACGCCGTCGCCAAGAAGGCCCTTATCGAAGATGAGAGCCTCCCCTCCATCCGTGAGTTGGCCTCTTTCTTAAAGATCAATCCCAATACCGTTGCCAGGGCCTACCGTGATCTTACCCAGGAAAAAGTAATCGACGGCAGAGCAGGCAAAGGCTTCTGGGTGGCAAAGATAAAAAGCGAAAACGCCGCGGAAGATAAAATCGGGCTGCTGAAAGAAGAATTTCTGAAATTCCTGGAAAAAGCAGTATCCATGGGTTTCGCTCCCGATGTCATCAAAAACATGATGGATGATTTTTTCACACTGCAAAAGGAGGAACAATGATTAAGGTTTCCAACCTTACCGTACGATTCGGCAGGATAAAGGCCCTCGATGATCTCAGTATAACCATAAACAAAGGAGAATGCATTCTCCTGGCCGGGGCCAACGGTTCAGGTAAAACCACACTGCTGCGGACAGTGGCCGGCGTGCTTTTCCCCCGCTGCGGGGACATTGTGATCGATGACCGCGAAGTAGGACCCGCAACCCGCGAAAAAACCGCATATATCCCCTCTTCCCTGGGCCTTTACAACAGTTTGAAACTCCATGAAGCTGTCGCGCTTCATGCCTCCTTTTATCCTGGGTTCACTTATCGGGAAATCGGGGATTTTACCTTTGATATGAACCGGAAAATCGGGGCCTTATCAAAAGGTGAAAAGACGTTATTTTTCCTATCCCTGGCCCTGTCCACGGCGCCGGATTATCTCCTGTTGGACGATGTGATCCATTTCCTGGATCCCTATTTGCGGGAGATATTTTTAAAAACCGTATTGCAATTGATCGAAGAAAAACAGTTGTCCGTCATTATTGCCGCCCAGTCAGCCGCGGATATCGAAGGCATCCTGGAAAGAGTGGTAGTGCTGGATAAAGGAAAAATCGTACTGGATGATTCGGTGGAAACCCTCAAACAATCCTTTGCCAGGATTTATGCAGATGAAAAAGAAATTCCCCGCGATCTTCCAGTAGTTTTTCAAAGAGATTGGGTTGGCATGAAAGAGTTGTATGTCTATCCCCTGCCGGAGAACATAAATCCCGGGACCAATACAGGATTGCGCCTGGAATACCTGGCGTTGGCCGAAATCCTGAGAGCCTTTATCGGAGGTGAATATGATGCTCGCCGAGCTTAAACGAATCCTGAAAGAGGGCATTCTTATCGTTCTCATCCTGGTGGCGCTGGTAGTATACATATTAACCACCAACAAAGACCCCTATTTCCCCTCCATCGCCTTAATGATATTCCTGTTGATCTATGCTTCATTTGCCGGGTGGTCCATGTTCGACCGGGAGAGGCGCGAAGAGGCCGAAGAATATCTCCTTTCCATGCCCGTATCACGCGCCCGCCTCTTCTTCCTCAAATTCGCCCCACGGCTCTTGTGCGTCTTACTACTGTTGGGAAGTATCCTGCTGCTAAACCATTTTACCAATTTTCCCCTTTACTTCCCCATGTTTGATTTCTCTATCATCTACCTCTCCTTTTTCCTCGTTTCGCTTTCCTTTTCCCTCAATTTGAAAAGTTTTGTGAGTGTGTTCTTTTTGACCACCTTTTTGTCCGTGGGCTTATCATGGTTCATAAAAATAATGGACAGCAGAATTTCAGAGTCTTCCGCCATTTTGAACGCCAACCTGGTGCTGCTGGTTTTTCCCATCGTTTTTTTCATCGTGTTCCGGACCTTTGATATAAAACCAATGCGGACTTTCAACTTGAAATTTATCCCCCCTGTCGTGTTATGTCTCGGATTGGCAGCGGGGTACTTCTGGTTGTCTGCCAGTTCCCTGCAATGGCACGGTTACTACCTTACCGGCAGCGGCGATATAATAAGGTACTCCTGTAAACAAAGCCAATACATCAGGGACAATGAGACAACAAATTTCCAGGAGTGCCTCATACCCCTCATGGAAACAAACGGCTCCCTGTACTTGCAGGAACGGAAAGTGGAAAACGAGTGTTTTCTTAAAAGTCTGGTGAGCCTGGATTTGCAAAAAGGAACCCTGCGGCCTCTCCTGGAGGTAGAAAAAGACTGGTTCGTAGGAGATGGTTTCATCGGGAAAAACGGCGTCTTAAAAGACGGCAATTATTATAATATTCTTCGGAATACCAAAAAGAAGCAGTATAAAGTTCTCATCATTCCCGGTGACGGTTCCGGCAACAGGCAGATACCTATTTACGGGAATTTTTATGACGAACCCATCGATCAGTTGTTTCATGCAGCAGGAAATCCATTACAGTTTTTTGTCAAAACCAAATCGTACGTGTTCCGGGTTTTTGAAAGCGGCGAAGCCCAGGAATTGTTCCCGGTGCCCGATGCCATGGCCGTATGGCAGAACCGGCTGCTGGTGTGTAATGAAAACGGGATGACATTATATGACATTCAAGATCAATTAAAACCGATTTTTCAGAAGAAAGGCGACATCCGGAAAATCGTGCGTAAGTTCGG
>JAUPLE010000010.1 GCA_030837085.1 Acidobacteriota bacterium
CTCCTGTAGCGAATACATCAACTTTTGTAGTGAATACATCATTTTTTTGAGTGAATACGCATCTTCCCGGGGCGAATACGCCTCATTTTTTAGTGAATATGTTATAAACTCGGACAAAATCTTGGTGTTCCTTAGTGCCTTGTACTGGCGTGCCTTGGTGGCTCTTTTTACTGAAAATCTCCATTGACAATGAGCCCGTGTTATGATAAAAAGTAGATCGATACGCCATACGGAGGACTTAACCATGACAAATAGAGAAAATTGGAAGTGAATCCATGAAAGGTATGTCCGAATTTATTAAAATACACGGCGAAAGATTGGAAAATGCTTCATTCGATGAAGAGTTCCTGGATTTTCACTTAGAACAAATCCGGTTCCTCCAGCATGAACGTTTGGTTCACCTCCTGGTCATGCTCTTTGTAATGTTCTGCCTCATTACTTTCTTTATCCTCTTCCTCCTCTGGCAGAACATCTATATATTCGGACTGTTTTTACTCTGCATGATTCTAACCGTTTTCTACGTTTTTCACTATTTCAAACTGGAGAACACCGTGATCAAGTGGTACTTCATTTATATTGAGAAAAGCAAAGTAAAATAAGGAGAATAATAATGGTTTCAATATTTCCCGAACCGATTTTAAATCTTCCTGGGGCAGATATTCCCCTGGAGGGGGTGCGCGGATATTTATCCCAGGGAAGCGATCATCAAATAATTTTCATGGAATTCAGCCAGGATGTGGAATTGCCTCGGCATGCACATGAAAGCCAATATGGAATTGTCCTTGAAGGTAAAATCGATCTCGTTATCGACAATGTGAAACATACCTTTACCAAAGGCGACCGTTATTTTATCCCGGCAGGCGTCATGCATTCGGGAAAAATATATGCGGGATACGCAGACATGACGTTTTTTAATCAAAAAGACAGATACAAAATCAAAAATAAGTGAGCGGTAAAAATATCTGTGGCCTCTCCCCTTTCGCGTGTTTCGCGTGTTTCGTGGGCCTACTTTTCTAAAGGATTGACTTCCCAACCGGACTTCTTTAAAATAATGCCATATGAAAATATTCTATTAAAGGAGGTTTGTTATGAACGATCAGCATAAATTTTCAATGCACATTTCCGATTTCTGGATCATGGCCGCGGGCATGGTCACCACGGCGTTAGCCCTGTTGGGCGTCTATTTACTGTCACACGTCGACGGGGATTTCAATATCATGGGCTGGTACGCGCTTTTTATTATCCCTGCGGGCGCCATCCTGGTAGGAATTGCTGCCGGCAGCGGTTACGGGCTGGTATCATGGTTGATGGGACGCAAAGTGAACGGCAGCCTCCTGGCGATCATCCTGGTGCTGCTGGTTATCGGCTACGGCAGCGCCCAATATGTGGAGTTCACCGGCATGCAAAAGGAATACCCGACACTTCGACAAATAAGCTTCTTCCAGTATTACGACGTATCCACACGCAGTATGACGTTTAGTTTATCCAGGTCCAAGACAAGCACTGGCGAACTCGGTATACTGGGATATCTTTTCCGGTTCCTGGAACTGGCCGGTTTTGCCGTCGGCGGCCTGGTTATCCCGCTTATGCTCAAATCCAAAGCATACTGCGAAGGCTGCGGCGTCTATATGCGTAAAAAGGATATTTGGTGGCTTGCCGCCGCGGTTCCCAACCGGAAAATCCCTAAAAAAGACACCGCCGCGCTAAACGCCTATGCCGAGGAAATGAAATCCGCTTTCGAAAACGGGATGAACGTTTCCCAACTGCTAATTAAAGCAGCCCGGGAGCGAAATATCCCGGCTTTCCAGGAAATCATCGCCCGGGCTTTACCCGTAAAAGAAGCCCAAAAACTGGAACATCGTATCGAGGTGAGACTTAATACCTGCCCGCGCTGCTCAGACGGTATTTTTATCGCCACGCTGCACTCCGGGCACGGCGATAAATCCCGGTCGGAAAAAATTGCCGGCCAGCCGGTGGACAGCGGATTCACCCGCTCGATCCCACCGGCGACAGCATGAAAATGGGATGAGAATAGCCATTTTGTGTCAATCCGTGTAATCTGTGGACTTATATGCTATAATTCACTACCGAGAAAAAAACATGGACAATGAAACTAAAATAAATATGAAAAAAATCCTGGTCATCGATGATGAGAAAAACATCCAGGTTTCCCTGGCATCGATACTACAGGATGAAGGATATAAAACCTTTTTTGCCGCTTCCGGCGAAGAAGGCATCGAAAAATTCAAAAACATCCGGCCCGACGCCATATTCCTCGATATATGGCTGCCGGGCATCGACGGACTGGAAACCCTCCAACGAATACTGGCCATTGACCCAACCCAAATCATCATCATGATCTCCGGTCACGGCAACATCTCCACCGCTGTCCGCGCCGTTAAACAAGGCGCTTACGATTTCCTGGAAAAACCTCTCAGCCTGGAAAAAGTCATGCTGGTCCTCAAACGAGGCCTTGATTTCCGCCAGGTGCTGGATGAAAATGTCCGCTTGAAATCCATCCTCAAAGAAAGTAAAACAGACAGTAAACAGAAAATGAAAGGCGATGAAGCTTCCTCCGATATCGCTTTTGACCTGGATGAAGCCATGTATTCACGAAAACAAAAAACCATTAAAGCCAGTAATATATTCTACGGCCTGGGCCTGCACTCCGGCGAAAAAACCGGCATGGTCATCAAACCCTTACCCACCGGCAAAGGCATCCGCTTCGAAAATATCTCGGTAAGCGGTTATATCCCGGCAAAAATCGAATTCGTGGATACCACCAGTTACGCCACTTCCATCCGCAAAGATGACCTGGAAGCCAAAACCATCGAACATTTCATGGCCACGCTTCACGCCGCCGGGATTACCAACCTGGCTATTAAAATCAATAAAGAGGTCCCCATCGCCGACGGTTCCGCCGTCCCATTCTGCGAATTCATCCGCTCCACCGGCGTGCAGGAACAGGATGAATTCATCCCTGAAATCGTTATTACCGAAACACTGCTGGTGGGCGAAGAAACAGAAGACGGGAAATTCATTAAAATAGAACCCGCAGATCGGTTTTCCGTTACCTATACCACCATTTACCCTGAGCCCCTGGGCAGAATGACCTATCATTTCGTTATGAACAGTTTTGAAGACTTTGAACGAGAAATCGCGCCGGCCCGCACTTACGGTTTCGTGGACGAATTAAGCAAACTCTCCCAGATGGGCCTGGCCGAAGGCGGCCGCATCGACAATTTCATCATGATCGACCGCGGGAAAGTCTTGAACACGGAATTACGCTTCAAAGAAGAACTGGCCCGCCATAAGATCCTGGATATCATTGGCGATTTTTACCTCCTGGGCAGGCCCATCCGCGGTAAAATTACCGCCCAAAAGACCGGCCATTCCGAAAACGTCCGTATGATCAATCTTATCAAGCAAACATTTGCCGATATATAGTATAATAATACCCGCGAAACACGCGAAACACACGAAAAGAAAAATGGGAAAAATTTTTTTTTTAACTCTTTATAATTAATCTTGATGCACATATATGAAGCAAGCCGGAAAAAAATTAAAAAAAGACTTGCCAAATACAAAAAATTAAGATAAAATTTTACCTTTTCAACACAGGAGATTTTCCATGTCAAGTAATACTCATGGTTGCGAATGTCAAACGTTAAACCACCGCATCGAAGAGCAGACGTGCGTCTCAGTCGCCGAATGTTATCAATGCGGTAAGTGTTCTGCCGGCTGCCCGTTGGCGGAAGAGATGGATTATCCGCCAAGCCAGGTGCTCAGGATGCTTCAAATAGGAACCCCGGACCTGGAAGACAAAGTTTTGAGGTCAATGTCCATATGGTTGTGCCTGACCTGCGAAACATGCATCGCCCGATGCCCCCAGGAAGTGGATTTCCCCAAAGTAATGGACTACCTGAGAGGCGAAGCCCTCAAACGCGGAATCGCCAACCCCAAGGCCAGGGATATCATCGCTTTCCACAGGGCCTTCCTCGACTCCATCCGGACCACCGGACGCCTGTACGAGGTGGGTCTGATCGTGGATTATAAAGCTCGCACCCGGCACTTGTTCCAGGATATACTGTTGGCCCCGTGGATGTTCCTGGCCGGCAAATTGCACATTTTCCCGGAAATGATCAAAGGCAAAAAACAAATGAGCCGAATTTTTTCGGGAACCCTGAAAAAGAAAAAGGAGGAACCCAGATGAAAATCGGATTCTATCCCGGCTGTTCGTTAACAGGTTCATCCCGCGAGTACAGCGAATCGGTCAAAGCCCTGGCTGAGGCAGTCGGATTCGAGCTTTTGGAAGTGCCCGATTGGAATTGCTGCGGAGCTACCGCGGCCCATAATCTCAATCACGAACTGTCCCTGGCGCTCCCTGCCCGCATCCTGGCCGCCGCCGAAGCCGCCGGTATGGAGGAAGTCGTCGTACCCTGCGCCGCCTGCTACAGCCGGTTGTTCGTTACCCGCCACGACCTGTTGGAAAATGAAGACCTCAAGAAAAAAGTCTCTGAGATCATCGGAACCGAATACAAAGGCACTGCCAGGATCATTAATATCATTGAAATGATCGAACGCATCCCCGAAGAAAAATGGCAAACCGCAATTAAAGCGCCCTTTGCCCATAAAGTGGCCTGCTATTACGGCTGCCTGCTGGTCAGACCCCATAAAATTTTGAATTTCGACCGCCCCGAAGAACCCCAAACCATGGACGCTATCATGAAAAAGATCGGCGCCAATCCCATTGACTGGGCGTTTAAAGTCGAATGCTGCGGGGCCGGATTTTCCGTCTCTCGCACTCCCACCGTGGCCAGGCTCAGCGGCAATATCCTGACCGACGCCATCGAGCGGGGCGCGGAAGCCATCATCGTCGCCTGCCCCATGTGCCACTCCAACCTGGATATGAGGCGGTCCGCCATCGAAAAATTCAATAAGAAAAAATACAATATCCCTGTGATCTACATTACCCAGGCCGTTGGTTTGGCCATGGGCTTAGACAGGAAAAAACTGGGACTGCAGCGCCATAAAGTCCCGGTCAATATCCCGGTAGAAACAGCAGCGTCCGGAACCCAAACCCGGGCGAGTTAATACGGAGAAATAAAAATGTCGAGAATCGGTGTTTTTATCTGTCACTGCGGTGAAAATATCGGCGCCACAGTCGACTTCGCCAAGGTTGCCGAAACAGCATCCCACTTTCCCGGCGTGGTACACAGCGTAGATTATAAATACATGTGTTCCGATCCCGGCCAAAATATGATCAAGGAAGCCATCAAAGAAAAAAACCTTACCGGCGTCGTGGTCGGCGCCTGTTCCCCTCGGATGCACGAACCGACTTTCCGCCGCGCCTGCGGCGAAGCTGGCTTAAACCCTTTCC
>JAUPLE010000562.1 GCA_030837085.1 Acidobacteriota bacterium
GTGTGCTCTTCCGATCTACGTGAACGAATGGCTTCTGAAGGCAGAGAAGTATCTGAAAGAATTAGAGATATGTATCGACAAAGAAATAGCAAAAATGGATAACCCACTCTAAGAAGTGATTTAAGAAGGAGAACGGAAAATATATGAAGAATGGTTTTTTCTGCTTGTCCCTTTCTTCCCGCCTGCCCCAGGACCATCCAATGTATGAGAATCTTTCCGACTTAAATCACTCCTGCAAAAGGAAAAAAGAAAAAACTTCCACGGTATGGCTGGAAAAAACAGCAGAGGAATAAGTGAACGGTAGATTGGTTAGTGGTTATAGGTGAGTGGTGAGTGGCGTCCTTCGGACTCTTTGTCTACGCCTCTACGCCCGCGGCGGAAAACGCATCAAGGGAGTTAGGGGACAGGAAGCAGGGGCGTTTGAAACCTGTCCGAAGGACTCCCCTTGAAATTAACTTATCCCAAAACGATTGAAAAAAACCGGTAAAAATATTATAATGGGTGGGCAATGAAAAACACAACCACCGATATCCAAAACATTAACGATAGCTTCTTCCACAAAATCTTCGACTCTCCAGAAAACGCCAGGGATCTCTTACAACAGATCCTACCCACCGGACTAAAAAAACATCTGGAACTTGCCAATATCAAAATAGAAGACACCAAATACGTTTCCAATGAATACAAAAAAGGATTTTCCGATATCGTCGTCAAAACAGTGCTGAAAACAACAAAGGAGCAAATACCGGTAGATATCTATTTTCTTTTGGAACACAAATCCGAAGGAAGGGTGGAAGTGCTGCTGCAGGTTCTCAAATATATGGTCTTCGAGTGGGAAAAAGACTACAATAACAATAAATCACCGCGACTTATCATACCGGTGGTGTTTTACCACGGCGCGGAAGAATGGAAAGTCCCTCGGTCTTTTGCGGAACAATTCGACGTCAATGACGAAGTAAAACGATACTTGCTGGATTACCATTACATCCTCTTCGACACCAATCCCTGGGACTTCCGATCTGAAACCAATAAAGAATTTAAACACAACGCCTTTTTATTTACGGCAATGGTTTTAATGAAAGCTGCCTATAAGAAAGACCTGGAAGCGATCCTGGAAATATTCCGTTTCTGGCGCGAAAGAGGATTTACCGAAAATAAAGACATTGTACTTTTCTTTATGAAGTATATCTCATATACCCAGGATATAGACCGGGACCACTTAAAAGATATTTTGGACAAAACTAAAATAGAAGGAGGTGATATCATCATGCCAACCTTAGCTCAACAATTTAGAGAAGAGTTTAGAGAAGAGTTTAGAGAGGAGTTTATCGAAACCCTTGGCCCGGAATTGAAAAAAGAAGGGATAAAAGAAGGGATAAAAGAAGGGAAAAAAGAAGAGAAGTTTGAGATAGCCAGGCGAATGCTCTTAAATAATTTTTCATTGGACCAGGTGATTCTTAGTACCGGACTAACAAAGAAAGAGATAAAGACATTGATCAACTAATCATACTAAAGCGAAATATTGGCATAATTCACCTGAAACCGTTTTCTACCCCAACTTTTTTGATAACTCGATATTTCACCTGTCCCGGTGGTTTTTTCTGCCTATCCCCTTCTTCCCCCCTCCCCCAGGACTACCCAATGTATGAGAACCTTTCCGCCTTAAAAAAATTCCTGCAAAAGGAAAAAAGAAAAAACCTCCACGGCATGCCGGAGAAAAAGAAGAGGAAATAATTGAGATTAGGGGGCAGGCGAATTTTTCCTTTTTTTTACAACTGTCGGATTTCGTTTGGCGTGAAGAACTCCAAGAACAATTATTTTATCCCCTTCAATAATGTAAAATATCTCGTAAGGGAAACGGTGGGGTAAGCATCTGCGGACATTTTCATAAATTTTTTGATATATTCTCGGATCTTCGATTATTAGATCAAAAGCATCATCAACACAACTCAGAGACTCTATTCCTAAACCAGGAGCTTGGGCTTGATACCACCGAAACGATCCTTCTATATCGGCCTCCGCTTCAGGGCGAATTATTATTTTGCAGCGCACGGGGTTGACAGAAGCTTCTCCTTAATTTTTTCCCAGGGCTGACCTGCTTTTGGATTTTCATAATAGGAATTAAGGCGTGCATCAAGCTCCTGCTGTTGCGCAGCGGTTAAAGGAACCGAATCCGGACTTTCCGTAATGCTCTCCCATATCTGGCTCATTATCACAAGTCGCTGGGCAACACTTAACTCAAGTATTTTTGAAAGTTCTTTGGATCTCATGGCTCTATTATAATATCAAAATAACATTTTGGCAACCGACTGCTAAATAATAGGCAAGGATAATTGTGCACAATCTAATAGGACGCCCCCGCCGGGGGCATTTAATTCACTTTATATAGGTATATCTTCCACGGCGACTCTTTACTGGCAAAAACTTTCTCAAACGAAAGTCCATTCTGCGCATAGTTTCTTATCTCTACGGCGGAAAATATATACTGCCCCCCCATCTCTTTCAACGCCGCACTATTGATCTCCAAATTCTTTATCCTTAATCGCCCACTGTCTTTCTTCGTAATCCCCCTGGAAAATATCTCCCCGGATATCCTCTTGATCCCACTTAACTCGGCTGCAAATAAAAAACACCGCTTGCCCGTCTCATCAAAGGTCTTCCGTAACAACGGGCTTTTTTCCAACTCTTTCTCAATAATCCGCCGGAACTGGTGCTTGTAGGCAAGCGGGTAAATATCGGTATATATATCCAGGGTATAAAACCCATTGTACTGGGAAATCGCCGGCTGCATACCAATACTCACTACCCGGTAATCCGGCTGCGGTTTGTTAATGTATTCCCGGATCTCCTTAAACAAATTTTCAGAATAATACTCTTTATAACTCAACGA
>JAUPLE010000563.1 GCA_030837085.1 Acidobacteriota bacterium
ACCCAAGGAAGGTGTTATAGCTTCCTGTAGAATTGTAGTCTCCAGCGTAATTCCCAAGAAAGGTGTTGGCGCATCCGGTTGTATTGAAAATTCCAGCAGAAGCTCCAATGAATGTGTTATAGTATCCAGTGTTATTCCAGTATCCAGCGCGATGCCCGATGAAGGTGTTTTCGTATCCAGTGGTATTGGAGTATCCAGCGGCTTTACCCAAAAAAGAGTTGAAGTTTCCGGATGTGTTTGATGCTCCGGCATTCAGCCCGTAGAAGGTGTTCAGGTCTCCTTCATAGCCTTGAACTCCACTCACGCCCGGCGTATTTTTAATTCCTCCGTCCCGTACTACAACTTCCTTTACGACTGATTTCATATCTTTGAGGACATTCGTTGTGGTCTCTTCACTAACACCATACGACTTTAATATCTCCCCAAGTTTTTCTTCAATACCGGCAAAACGGACTTCCTGTTCCACTTTGAAAATCCTACCGTTGGACCAATTCCCCATAACATTGCCGTAGGAATCCATTGCCTGTACATACCAGACATACATGCTCCCGGTTTTGAGGCTTTCTTCCGAAGAAAGCGTCCACGATAATGCAGGCCCGGAAATTTGTTTGTTTATCACCGGAGATGACATTATCGTCATACCTTCATAGGTCGTTACTTTCCTATCCATCGATTCAAAGACTGCAATCCTGTAAGATGCCGCTTGATCGACGAATGACCAACTGAATGTCGGGCAACTCTGCCATACAGTGACCACATCTGTTTCGCTGCCCGGTGAGACAGCTACTGGATTATTTCCTACCTCTTCCGCCGTAATCCAAAACGTTACCATTAAAAACATGGAAATAATTGCCATTAAAAAGGTTAGTCTCTTTTTCATCCTTCCTCCGATAATTTTATATCCTTTAAAGTCATATCACGTTTATGAATCCACACTTAATTGCCTTATCCCTACATTTTTCATATTCAGATTCTACCAACAAAACGAATGATTGTCAATCCATAATCTTGGACCTGGATTCGTCGTCTAAATTCACCACCTGTGTAGGGGTAGACCTGCGTGTCTACCCTTGCCCTTGATAACAGCCATTATAAGCCCGGATACTGATGGATATAATTCACCTACCCCATAATCTCCCGCTCCAGTTAAGAGATAATCATGAGACATCGGGTTACCTTCTAAATAGCCATCCTTACATAACCGCCGTTTTTGGCAACGAAGGCAGAAATTCTTTGTTTCGATGTTTCTTTTTCCATGTCAATATTATACATTGACCGTGAAAAAGAAACAACTTTTTAAAATATTCTTCGATTCCTGCTTGACATTTCAGTCATTATTATCTATATTAAGCACGTGAATTTATAGTTACAAAGAGGTAAAAACCATGGATGTTGCAAGTAGAGCAATTGAAACCACGGGAATAGTGGATACTTACCGTCATCTGTTATTAGACGAAACTCTTCCCATCAGTGTTCCCAGGAAGGTCCGAGTTATTATACTGTTCCCTGAGGATGACGATTTCGATGAGACAGAATGGCTGCATGCTGCCTCCGATAACCCGGCTTTTGACTTTCTTAAGGATAATGAAGAAGATATATACTCAGAGAACGATGGAAAACCTTTCAATCTCCAATTTTAAAGAATAACCGATAGCCAACTTTCTTTTTCATATGCCCACCTGGGCAGGGAACAGACAATGAAATCATCAATGGTCTCTATCTGCGTTCCTTTTCCACTGTTAATACAACACATTGACCGTGAAAAAGAAACAACCTTTTCTAAAATTTCCTGGTAACGCCCCTTTCTTTCGGCGGACGAGGTAGGATTCTCAGTCAATAACAGAGATTTGGAGTGATTTTCTACCCTTCTGTCGATCTTTTTACCTCTCCTTACCCAATGGGAAGATATTTTTCTGTAATGGGAAGGTTGTTTTCCATTATGGGAAGATATTTTTAGCTAATGGGCAGATATATGAATACCTATGGGAAGATATTTTTTAGTAATGGGAAGATCATTTTCTGCTATGGGAAGGTATTTTTCAAGCGTAAGAATAGGGTTCCCAGGGTAAAGAATGGCAAAAAATGACGAATGATCGCGAAAATTCCCTAAATTTACTTCTCGATGAAGCGTTTGAAATGTTTATTTCTTAAAGGGTTCGTAATAAAAAAAAAAAATGGGGGGTTACCACCCAAACCCCTGGAGAGGATGCGGGGCAGGTCAATTGTTCATTATTGTCGATGGTACTTGTATTTTACCATAATATTTTTAATTGGCAATAGAAAATATTATGGTCGTTTTCAATTTTTTATTCCCGGGTAATCACCATCATACGCAACAATCAAATTTTCCTACATCCCGGAAGCGTTTTCCTTCAAATCGATAAGGAATCCCCTTCATCCTTATTTATTCTTATTCGGTTATAAATCGATCATCCCTTGGGCTAATCGCTTCTGCCCAGCATATATTCATTGTTTTTTGAAGGAGAAAAAAGGGACGGGAGAGAATTTATTCCCTGGCTTTTTGATTGCAGGGGGACTTGACTTTCCTATGCCAATTCTTATAATTAAAAGA
>JAUPLE010000564.1 GCA_030837085.1 Acidobacteriota bacterium
CTTGAATATCTTACTGGTCTTATAAAAGAATTCAAATCCAGGCCGGGTTTTCCCTGCTTCTATTTCCGATAAGTAACTCCCGGCAATATCCAATTGAGCGGCAAAATCTCTCTGCGATAAATGGAGTTGTCCCCTGGCTATTTTTAAGCGGTTGCCGAAATCGAAAATTGTATCGCTGTCGACCTTGCTTCCTGGCTCTATATTTTTATTGTCTGTCATTTGTTGCTCTTGATATAGTGATTTACTGCTATCACACCTTAACCTTACGGAAGGTCGGGGTATAATATTTTAGGAAAAGCAAAGTACCAAGCCCATATGCTGTACTGCATTCCCCTAGAAATAAGATAAAATACCCAATTCCAAAGTAAAAAGTATCTCCTAATAGAACCTGGGGATGTGGCTTTGTGTAAAATGCCCAGCCGACAATTTCCGATAAGCATATTAAATGTAGCAATAATAAGGTCAACGGGAAAACTTTCCTGCTCACGAGACTGTAAAAACAAAGAATTACCGCAAAGGACATCACTGGTATAAACCATAACCCGAAATTAAGCATTCGGATTAGGGGGATGGGAGCACCCCCCTCCAGGAATATGTAGGGCAGGAAGATCAAGTTAACAAGATAAATGATAGATCCTGCCAGTATAAACAGGTTTGCTTTAAAAAAGAGTTTTTTGAGAGATTTCTTAATTTGTCTGAATCTAACGCCTTTACCTAACTTATATGACATCTTATGTATCGTTATAGCAGCGTCGATTTTTTTTTGAATTATGGGCCAAAAATAAATACTCCCGCATATAACCATGACACTCCCGAAAAAGGTTAAATAGTATCCGATCCCTAGAGTATCGGCTCCTGTACTGCTTGTAGGATTGATTAAAATCAACCTTATATGGGTAGAAAAGTGCAAAATAAAAAAGAAAATAGCAGTGAATGCCAAAATTTGATAGAAATTTTTTTTAAGGATTATGCCGACAACACACACTAGCCCGGAAAAACTAATCACCAGTGGAAGAATGTAGCCATGACTAAACATGTCAATGGTTTTGATAGTCTCATTGATTTTATAAAGATTTGGTGAATATAGGCCAATGAGATAAATAATACAGCCTCCTAAATAGACAAGGCTGGCTACCAGGTGATCTAGCGGTCCCTTATATTTCCCTGGCGGGAAAGTATTATCTAACCATTTGTTCAGCCTAATTAAGACTAATAATAGCTTCGGTTCGAGTTCCTGGGGTTTTGGATTCTCATTGACAGGCTGAAGACTTTTATCTTTTTTTGTTTTTTTCATTATAGAAGTGTATATTATTTTTTAGCAAATTTCAATCAGGGTACTATTTTACCATCATACCGTCAAAGCTCAGTGCGGAAGGGGACAGGCAGAAAAATTACTTACCGGATAATATATTGGAGATTATTTCCAGGAAAAGTTTCTGTTCTTCGACATCTTTCTTAGGCCCTTCTATCCGGATAATTTCCAGGTTCCGGTTAACAAAAACCTTAAAAGGTGTGGCAATAGCCATCTTTAAAGCAGTATCCGTTGAAATTATTTTCTCTTTTAGTTTCCCATCTTTATCCATAAAAATCGGGAAGGATAATTGATACTCCGATATAAACTCCTGGATTCGGTTCCTGTCCTTCTCGGTGGTGATCCCCCAGAAACCGACATCCGATCGGCTGAAAACCTGGGCTGCCTCACCCCAAAACTCCGCTTCATATAGGCAGGCGGGACAATCCTCGAGAGTAAAAAATATCAAGACATTTAAACTGGCATTCAAGTCATTAGAGTCTAAGACGGCTCCATTATCATTTTTCAAAACAAAATGAGGCAATTTGACCGGCTCGACTAAACTGACGCCGGAACCCATCCCGTGCATCGATTCATTATTTAAATTTCTTTTCTTGAGCAGCCTGCCGCCCCACACAACCAGGTTGGCAATGACCAAACCCGCAACGATTAGCCAAAGGATATTTTTATGCCACTTCTTAATCATTTCGAAACAAACCGGCTATCCCTCATCGAGTATATTAAAATATTATAAGAAGGCTCAAAGGACCCCGGCTCGATTTTGTCCTCAAGGAAATAAAACTGCCCTTTCTTGTCGATATTCAGCAGTCGATAATTCGCCGCCAGGCCGCCTTTAATAAACTCCCCTTCTGTGCTGTAAATATCGATTATATACTGGTATTCGCCTCCAGGATTCAGCAGCGTTACAAACAATAATTTATTGTAATAGATAATCCCAATCACATGTGTCCAACTTTTATGCCATTTTTCCACGGCTGACCGTAAATGTTTCTGTTTAAAAGGGGTGTCGGGCGGGGATGTATAATAAGGCTTTATTTGAGACAAACTTTTGAGAAGTTGTCCGGAAAAAGAATACTTGTAAATTTTATATTCCATTTCCTGGACGCAATAAATGTTATCTTCTTCATCCAGGGAAAAAGAGACGAAATCGCAGATGAGCCCATTTTTAAGGGCATTCCTGGTGACGGGGACAAATGCTCTTTTCAGTTCACCCTTTTTAGTGTAAATTTGAATGCAGTTACTACTATCAGGAGTAGTCACTAATGGGGCGGCAATAACAATATCACCGGTTTTACTTTCTTGAACCGACCGGCCGTCTTGAATGATGAAGAAGTATTTAAAATTTTCATCCATATTGAGCACATTGAGTTTCCTCGCAACGTCATCTACCACGTAGATGTATTCTTTGCCGATGAAAATATCCCTGGGAGCCAGGTATTCTCCAGGACCTTGACCAGAACCGCCTATTGATGAGATGAATGTCCCATCCGGTTTGTATTTATGAATTTTGATGCCCTTTGAATCCAAAACCCAGAAGTTTCCGTCCGGAACAATGCGAAGTACTCTTACACTTCCCAACAGAACCGTCTCCTGTGAGAGGGTTACACTTTTCACCTGATTAAAGAAGAGATCAAATTCTTTATTGACCTCATACCGCTGAGAGGATGGC
>JAUPLE010000565.1 GCA_030837085.1 Acidobacteriota bacterium
TGGGAAAGCGAGCAGGGACCTTTTTGAAAAAAGGTCCCTGCACCCCCAAAAACTTTTGTTTATTCCTTTTCAGCCGGCAGGTTCCCTGTTTTTTCCGCTTCGGTAGAGACCGTTGTTATATTTTTTAAGAACACATCCGCATATTTTGCATCGATGGTGATTTGCGGTTTTCCTTCCAGGGTTTTCAACCAGCGTTTCTCCCTTTCTTCCTGGACGGTTAGCTGCGCCGGTGTACTATTAAAAATTTTCCCATTGACTGAATTAATATCGAAAGCCGGTCCTAGAGTTTCAGGGTATTTCAGCGTCACATCTGCGGAGTTGGTATTAATGTTAATTTTTTCCCGGATATTTTCAAACGTTACGTCCAATTCGGCGTTTTTTAAACGCGCGTCCAGGGTTTTACCCGAAAAACCATCGATAACCACATTACTATAAGAATTATTCACGATTAGGAAATCACCCACGGCATTCGTTACATTGATCCGGCATTGTCTTGCATCAATATTGATATCTCCCTGGATGTCCGTCATCGATATAGGCTCATAGGTATTTGCCAGGACAACGCCGCCGGTTATTTTTTCCAATTTCATTCTCGTATGCTGGGCGTCAATATTTAATCGACCTGCATTTTCTATCTCAAGTTCGCTGTAACCCGAACGGGTAATTTCTATTCCTTCTTTTACGTCTTCAATAACGAGGTTGGAATGGGTGCATTTCAGTTTCAGAGAGGTGGTATTCCTGATTTTAACCCGGGAATGGTTGGAATCCAGTTGGATACTGTCTTTAATATCGTATAACCTGACCAGGCCCCTGTAGCTTTTCACTTTAAGTGGTGACTCCACATTTTTGACAAAGACGTCGCCATACCTTGCATCAATATTAATGTCCTGTCCCGTGTCATTGATATCGATATTCCCGTACCTGTTTTTTAATTCCAGTTCTACTTTAGCGGGGACAAGGCATTTGAATCCCAGCCGGGCTCTATTATACGGGAATCTTTCATTTGACTCCACGGTAATCGTAATTTCTTCGCCGTTTTCCCGGGTGATCAATTTGATGTCCCTGGAAATATCCCCGGCTTTTTCTTTATCTTTATGGTACACCCGGATCACAGGCGTGATCCGGATGGTATTATCGATGGATTTCCCTACTTCGATATCGCCGGCGGGGTTATTTATGTTGATTCTCCTGGAGGGGGCGGCATCCGTTTCTTTCACTGTATATTGGAGTTCCTTTTGAGGGAACTCTACCGGGTATTTTTTATCCAGCAGTTCCCTGGAATAAGGGGAACACCCGCTGTAGAACCGGATATCGCCGGACTTGACGGAGTTATAAATAACCCCAAAGGCGATGACCGCAATGACCAGTATAATCTCTCGCTTTTTCATTGTAGTTTTTGTTCCAATTGACGTTTGGCAGTGAAATGCTGCCAGATGTTTTTGGCGCCGATGGCAATCAAGATCACGGGCCAGTAATCGCCAATGATATCCCATATATCGATGTGAAACCCTAAATTGTCTACCAGGAACAGGAGCCCGATAATCAGCAGCACAACACCCCAAAATAATGATTCTTGTTTTTGTTTACTCATTTTGAACCTCCTCCGTTCGATTCTTTACTTTTTACGTACATGTATACATATTTAATTCCAATAACAATCAACACCAGCGGCCACAGGCGCGCAATGTCCCGAAAACAGATAATATTCAATGTAGCCAGTTGCAGGATGATCCCCAGGATCAGGACTATTACCGCCGCCTGTAGAGAAATATTCTGTTTTGATTGTGTTTGTTCTTCCGAGGTCATCTGGTTCATTTTCCTTGCTTCATCGAAACTGTCGAAAATCTGATAAATGTGAAAACCCACACACATCAGTATCAGGACAGGGATTTCGGTTCCCTGGCCGTGGGCCGCTATGACGATTAGTGCGGCTAAAATCAGCATGTAGGCAATACCTTTGATAAAGTTACCCAGGTAAAAGAAACCGACGCCCGGGCACAGGGCAGACAGTACCGCTGCCCCCAGCGGGTTTTTTGTATTCGCATTTGTTTTATTGTCAGCCATTTTTTCCTCCATTCTTTTCTATACTTTTTTTCGGGGAATTTTTTGTTTTGTTATCTTCGTCTTCATTTCCATTTGGTTCTGTTTCTCCATTTTTGGAAGAAAGGAAAAACAGTTTATTGGATTCTTTGACCTTTTCATATATACCTTCGGTTTTAACAGTAAGGGTTTTAATGCCCGATACCATTAAATGGAGCGTCCTATTGGCCGGTGGGACAATATTGGTAAAGTAGAAGAGATTGAGGAACAGTACGACGGTTCCCACCATGGCGGCGATCCATTTTAGGTAGAGGCGGTCGCTCTCCATTTCGATAATATTATCCTGTGATTCCGGGATATAATAGAGCCTGTTTTTCACGAAAAAGGGGACTTCTTCTTCCAGTTCCGGGAAGGCATATATTAATTCTTCCACTTTTTCTTTCAGCAGCCTGCAGTTTTCGCAGGTTTCCAGGTGAAGGGATACTTCTTTATGAAGCTCGCGGGGGAGTTCATTTTCGATGTACCCGGATATTAAATCTTGCACGTGTGTACATTCCATGTTCATCACCTTAATTTCTCTTATGTTCATTTAAAATAAGTTGCGCCAGTTTCAGCCTGGCCCTGTTGATCCTGGATTTCGTTGTCCCCAGGGGGATATCCAGGTTTTCCGAGATTTCCTGGTATGAATAGTCCTGGATATCTCTCATAATGATCAGTGATCGCAAGTCCGGGGGGAGTTGTAGGAGTTTTTGGCGCAGGTAGGTGATATCATTCTTTTGCACAAGGGAATCTTCGGGGGTTAGGGCCTGGTCGTGGACCGAATTCGTGTAGAGGTTTTCGTCCAATTCAACATTTTGTCGGGAGCTTTTGTTTTTACGCCAGAAGTCGATGCAGTAGTTTTTAGAGAGTTTCATTACCCAGGAGCTGAAGTTTCTTTCCTCTTCGAATTTGTCGATATTGTTGTAGATTTTCAAGAATATTTCCTGGGTCATATCAGCGGCGTCATCTTTATTGCCGGCGAAATTTAACGCCAGGTTGTATACCTTCTTAGAAAAGCTTTCTACCAACATGTTCCAGGCCTCCGTGTCACCTGTTTTTAATTTTTTTACAATATCTTGAGTGTCCATATTTAATATCCAGAATAACGCACCTATTATATCAAAAGTTCCCGGCTTTTAGAATTTTTTCTTTTTTATAATTGTTCAACCTTCCCCTTTGCGCCCCCACTGCGGCCCGCGGCGCCCCCATGCTGCCCCTCTGCGAGGGGTTTCTATTTGTAGGACTGAACCGCCCCACTGCGTGGGGTTTCTATTTGTAGGACTGAACCAGGGGATTCCATTATAAACACCGTCAGGCTCACCCCCATGCTGGGGGTCCCATCTTGTAGGACGGTACCGGTAGGTTTATCTAATGAACAGCGTCAGGCTCGGGAACCCCACGATCTTTACTTAAGTTAGAGGGATTGTCTCCTTTGTTTGCCGGTCCTGTTTGTATTTGAAGAAGTGAGTTAATAACTCATGCCTCAGTACCGGGTCTTGCTCTATTGAAACCAATAATTCCTTGACATCCGGCGTTTCATCGATGAGTGCCTTTGTTTGTTTCTCACTGGCTAATTCCGCCTGTCTCTCTTTTAAGTGCATGGGACCAATGTCAAATAACAGCCAATCCAGGGATATATCGAAAATCTCCTTTAACCGGAGCAATGTCTCCATCCTGGGAAGTGAAAAACCGATTTCACTTCTATATAAATTACTCCTGGCAATCCCTAATCTCTGTGCCATTTCACTGCGTCCATATCCATACGATTTTCTTGCTAGTTCTAAGCGATGCCCTACTTCGTTTATGAAATTTTTTGACCTCAGTTTCATCTTTTTGCTCTTCCGAATATGTTTAAGGCCAGTAGTATTATAACATTTACCAGCCATAAAAATATGTAATTATAAAGTGATTCATTGACAGCCTCCAGGACAACATCATTTGACGATGAAGACACCTTGTTTGGAGGTTTGATAATAATTCCGTTGCGTATGAAGACTTTTTTTGTGCGTATCGGTACTTTATTTGTGCGTAGGAAAGCTAGTTTTGTGCGCGGGGGAACGACTTCCGTGCGCGGGGAAACTTTATTTGTGCGCGGGAAAACTAGTTCTGTGCGCGGGGGAACTTTGTTTGTGCGCGGGAAAACTAGTTCTGTGCGCGGGGAAACTTTATTTGTGCGCGGGGAAACTACTTCCGTGCGCGGGAGAACTTTATCTGTGCGCGGGGAAACTACTTCCGTGCGCGGGGAAACTTTTGCCAGTGAAAAAGGAACCATGATGCTTTTAAGATTAATAAAAGTCGTGGATTTGATCATTCATTATTCTATAATGTGGACCCTATTTGAAAAAGAAACGGGCAGCCGTGAGTTATTCAATTATCACGACTGCCCGTGTTTATTTCAGACGCTTTCCGTTTCCGCGACTTTTTGTCCAGTTTCCTGGGCCACGGTTTCAGTATTTTCTTCTTCCTGGGTCGCAGTACCAACGGCAGCGGGTGATTCTACTTCTTCAGCAGGCGACATTGCCTCAATACTTTTCTTCACGGACTTTTTGATGGCAGGGCCTTTTGATTTCAAGATACTGGTATCGACCGGTTTTGCTTCTTTGGTCTTTTGTCTGACATAACCGGCGGAAAGCACCGATATCTTTAAAATCTCCAGGAGCTGGGGTTCTTTTTTCAATGCCATCCGGCATATGAATATAAATTCCGTCATAATAAAGTCGAATTCTTCCATGAGTTTATTGCGCCTGGCAGTTGCTGCCTGGGCTTCACCGATGGCTTCTTGATATTTGACGAGGGCCGTGGATACGCCTTTCACTTTTTCATAATTGGCATTCAGTTTATCGGCGGTTATTGAGGAGGCTTCCAGGCTGGCAATCAATTCAGTGTCCAGGAACATGTTGGTATAAAAGGTATCGGTCTGTCTTAGCCAGCCGTTGACATTTTTTTCCCTGGGGGTGAGCAGCATCATATGGGCGAGCCTGGCTGTATTGGTGCGGCAAATCAATTTGGCGAAATTGGCATGTTCCATATACACCGGGTGGGCCTCTTCCAGTAGAGTAACCAGGTTATTCCTTGCTAGAAGTTGGGCGCCATGGGCTTCGGTCTTTTCTTTGTCGGCTGCGACCAGTTTATCAAGAACCGTCAGGTCGCTTTCAAGTTTTTCAGCGGTTAGGTTGTATGTCGAGATAAGGGGGTAAATTCTTTTATTATCCCTGGCATTGATCAACGCTATCCTTGAATTTTGAAAATAGTCTTCTAAACTACTTTTTTTAAAAATCATGATTATCTCCTTTATGATTTGTAAATTTGATTCTTTTCTTTGTCCTTCCATTTTCCCCGGTTAATACGAGAAGCCTTTCATCGAAGATTCTTTCCCGGAATACGATGGCAGCGGTTCCGGGATTATTACCTTTGTAGCCGGTAATGAACGGTACAGTGACTTCGCCGACCGTTGGCTTTTCACCTGACATACCGACATAATCAAGATTAACATTCATTTGTTCGCCCATTAAAGACAAAATCGTAGCATATGGCGAACGCAATGTCAAGAAAAAAATTTTTTATTTTTTGATGACCGACCTTTCCCACTTCCATGGGAAGTTTTCCTTCCCCTTTATTATTATATCAACTTTCTTCTTTCCTGAAATTCTTTTTTATGGTGGCTTCGTTTTCCAGGTAAAACCGGGCGGCATAACCTAATATCGTATTCCTGAACATCGAAGAACGATTCATTAACCAGAAGAGTTTCTCCGGGGAATCGATGTCATTGACGTTTTTAAACTCCTTACTGGGAAGTCTTGTTTTGGAGTCATAGAACATCTCGACTTCGCCATGGAATATGTATTCGATGCTGACATTGTAAGCATCGGAAAGACCAAGGAAAAAGCCCGGGCCTGGATTCGCTTTACCGCCCTCTATTTCAGAGAGGTAACTGGCGGATGTATTAAGAGAGGCAGCCATTTCCCGCTGTGATAAGCGTAAACTTTCACGGACCGCTTTTACTCGTTGACCAATGGCAACCAGTTTTTGGTCTTGTTTTTTGTTGGGATTATATTCGTCGTTTTTCACAATTCTGTCACCTGCTATATTATACCTGAATATTTTTGATTGTAAAGCCCCCTCCATCGTCGCCCCCACACCCTAAATGTATGTGGTTTCTATTTGTAAATCATAACAGAAAATTCCCTTCTAAACACCCCCAGGCATGGAATCCTAAGCGCTCAAACCTAGAGGGGACGCTCAAAAAATTCCCCTTATGTTTTCATTTGTTATCTTCCCTGAAACTCTTTTTTATGGTGGCTTCGTTTTCCAGGTAAAACTGGGCGGCATAACCCAATATCGTATTCCTGAACATCGACGAACGATTCATTAACCAGAAAAGTTTCTCCGGGGAATCGATATCATTTACA
>JAUPLE010000566.1 GCA_030837085.1 Acidobacteriota bacterium
AATCATCCCTCCTTAGCCACGTCGTACAATAATCTATCGCTGATTTACCAGAACATAGGTCAACTGGACCTTGCAATAGAATATCAATTGAAAGCCGTGGTCATTATGCAATTCAACTTTCCCAACGGACACCCCAATCTGGATGTGATGAAACAAAACCTGGAGATTTTGAAAATGATGAATGATGAATGATGAAGGAAAGAAGGAAGAGCGGAAAAAACAATCTGTGTTAATCTGTGTAATCTGTGGACACATCTTTATTAGAATGATCCACCCATTTTATTATTGACTTACCGTCGCAATTCCTCTAAAATATTCGCATGAAAAAAATCATATCGGTTATTTACAGTTCAAACGATGAACAGTGGAAAAATAAATTAGATACCCATCTCCGGGTTCTCAAAACAAATTACCCAATCGAATTAGAATACTGGAATGATTCGCTTACCCTTCAAGATGATTTTGAAACCCTTCTAAGCCACTCTTCCGCAATTATTTTACTAATGTCCGTGAGCTTGTTGGAACAGGGGATAATGAAATCGGAAAAACTCCGCAATCGCCTAAAAGATAAACAAGTAGGAGGATTTCCTCTTTTTAACCTGGTCATCGATCGCTGCCGGTGGAAAAAATACCGGTGGATGAACGATATAAAAAAAATATTTCCCGCGGATGATCGACTCCTTTCCGATCTGGACGAAGAAGAATGCGAAAGGGCATTGGCAGATATAGCCTCGAGTTTGATTGATACTCTTGGATTAAAAACACAAATCCAGGAAGGTATTCTTGGATACTTCGAATTGAGGGGGGTGGGACATATCGACACTCTCATTTTCGAACCGGCCAACCGCTTGAATTTGATTACCGGTGATAACGGGTATGGAAAATCCATGCTGCTGGAATGTATATGGTGGGCATTATCCGGTGAATGGACCCAATCCCGGGTATTCCCCAACGAAAATTATAATAAACCGCGCATCGGGTTCAAACTGATGCAAAAAAAGGAAACTCAAAGCAACCTGGAACAAATATTTTTTGATTTTGAAAAGCTGAAATGGCCTGAAAATACAGGTTATCCAAAATCCTCCGCCCTGGTAATGTATGCCAGGTCAGACGGTTCTTTTGCTTTGTGGGACCCGGTAAAAGGCCATATACCTCCTCCACCCCTGGGAACATTAAAAGGAAGCCCCCTGGTTTTCAAAAAGTGGGACGTATTTGATGGAATTTATGAGCCGATCGACGGCAAATCGAATCGGTATTTGTGCAATGGCCTGCTTTCCGACTGGATCGACTGGCAAAAGACGCCCGGTTCGCCTTTCGATTTGCTTACGGGAATCATCCGGGTTTTATCCGAATACTCAGGAGAACCTTTAAAGCCTTCAACCCCGGTTCGCATTTTTGACGACTCACGCCTGATGCCTTCACTAGAATATCCATACGGAAAAGTACCGGTTATTCATGCGGCCGCCAGCGTTCAACGGGTTATTTCCCTTGCTTACCTTTTAGCGTGGCTGTGGACGGAACACCTAACCGCTTGTGAAAAAACACGAAAAACACCTTACCGGGATATGGTCCTCATCCTTGACGAAGCGGAAAGCCATTTGCACCCCAAATGGCAGCGGTCGATTATCCCTTCGCTGCTAAAAATAAAAGAATATTTCACCCCTTCACTGGATATCCAGTTTATTATCTCTACCCATTCCCCCCTGTTGATGGCCTCCCTTGAACCGTGTTTCGATGAAATAGCGGACAGCATTTTCCACATGGAAATGAAAGAGGGCAAGATCGAATTGCATCCCCAGACTTTTTTAAAACATGGTCGTGTAGACCATTGGCTTACGTCGGATACATTTGAACTCAACTATGCGCGTTCCATCGAAGCGGAAAATGCCATAAAGAAAGCCCTCGATATCCAGTCATCGGAAGCCCCGGATAGAGAGGAAGTTAAAAAGATACATGCCGAGCTATGTAGAGTTCTTGGAGAATTCGATTCATTTTGGCCCCGGTGGATTTTTTTTGCCGAACAACATGGAGCAGTTAATGATTCCTGTAAAATTACACCCTGAACCTGAAAATTTTGATAAAGATGTAAGACAACCGGGAAGGGAATTTTTAAGAGTAAACCCCCATCCATCTGATGACAGCGAATGGAATAATAAAAGACATTGGCAAAAAATACTACCCAAAATGAGAGACGTTTATTGCGGCATTTGCGCCTATTCGGGCCTTTATATTTGTGGGGCGCTGGGCGCCGAATCCGTAGACCATTTTATTCCCAAGTCCCAAAATCCCAAATTAGCCTATGAATGGGATAATTTCCGGTATTCATCACGTACATTTAACGTAAGGAAAGGAGTAAATGCTGTTTTGGACCCGTTTAAAATAGGTTGCGATTGGTTCTGGATATTGTTTCCCTCCTTCAAAGTCATACCCAATCCCGGACTTTCGAAGGATATAAAAGACGCCGTCGAACAAACCATCAAAATATTCAAATGGAACGAAGATAAAGGATTACAGGAATACTGTATGGGGTATATTAAAGATTATTGCGCCGGTGAAATTTCATTAAAGCACCTTGAAAAGAAAACGCCTTTCATTGCCTGCCAATTAAAATATCGTGGTTTGGAAGAAAAAATAAAAGCCATGATGAATTTTTCAAAAAGTAAAGAGGAAGGATGAAGAGGATTTTTATCAGTTACAGTCATAAGGATGCGGAGTTTAA
>JAUPLE010000567.1 GCA_030837085.1 Acidobacteriota bacterium
ACGAAGTTTTCAGTTTACAATTAACAATTAAGAATTGACAATTAACAATTATTTCGTTTTGATCGTCCTCAGTTCCCAATAAAATTTTTGTTCCGCTATCTCTCAACATATAATCGATTCTATCCTGGGGATAATCTGTATCGATAGGTAAATACGCGCCACCGGATTTTAGTATGCCTAGAATACTTATCATCATTTCTATGGAGGGTTTCATCATGAGGGCTACAATAGTATCCGCTTCTACTCCTTTTTCCTTGAGTATATTGGCCAACTGGTTTGAGCGTGTATTCAACTCCCCGTATGTCAGGGGCATAAAAACGCTTAATTCTAAGCTTTCCCCTATCACGGCAATACTACATGGTGTTCGTTCTGCCTGCTCCTCAAATAATTGGTGAAGGAGTTTTTCTTTGGGGTAATCTATTTCAGTATTGTTAAAATCGAATAGTAATTGTTGTTTTTCCTGATCCGACAATAGATCTACTTTATAGAGAGGTAAATTTATATCAGAAAGCACCTGGTCCAATAGAAATAAAAAATGATTAACAATTCGCCGGGTCGTCTCTTCTCGGTACATCAGGGGATTATATTCGACGACTCCATCAATTCCTTCGACTTTTCTGCAAAATGAAAAAAGTATATTATAGCCGACACCATTGAGATAATTTCTAGCTTGTAGGTTCTCGAGCAAAAGCACAACATCAAATATAGGCAATTCATCTCCCATAACCGGCATATTCAGCTCTTCCAACAATATTTCCAGGGGATAGTTTTGATTTTCTGTGGCTTCGATCATTGTCCGTCGCACTTCCAGTAACAACTCTTTGAAATTCATATGAGCCGCTGTTTCATTCCTGAATACCAGCACAGTATTGACAAACTCGCCTTCGATCTCCTGTTTAAATATGGG
This sequence comes from Acidobacteriota bacterium, assembly GCA_030837085.1. Classification (GTDB taxonomy): domain Bacteria; phylum Acidobacteriota; class Aminicenantia; order UBA2199; family UBA2199; genus JAKAGC01. The sequence continues at coordinate 908 of JAUPLE010000567.1, forward strand.
TGATCCGATCATAATATCGTTTGTTCCAGTGTATTTATGCAAAAGTATAAATATTCCTGTCACCAGGATCATATGGAGTTTGACATCATTACCGCCACTCAATTTCATCACTTTTTCATAGAGAGGAGTAGGGAATGTGAAGTGAAGGTTTTTCATAGGTTCGGCGTTCTTTTTTCCCAATCTTTTTTCCCTATAATCATAGGGGAAATGAGTTTTTACTAACTCCCCGGCTAATTTATTCAACCAGTAGTTTTTTTCTTTTATACTTTGGCCTGCAGCCAATATCAATTTGTCCCGCGAGATTTTAATTTCCATTACGAGTCTCCTATTTGAATAAACGATTCTTCCAGCAGTTCATCTCCGATAAGTTTAGGGTCGATGCAACTGTTAATTCTCTTAAAACCATATTCATTATTAGTTATTATGCATAAATCCTATGACATTTGGCACAAGCCCCGTGCGATATAGCACGAGTGTCGTGCGATCTGACACAAGCCCCGTGCGATATGGCACGAGTGTCGTGCAATCTGACACAAGCCCCGTGTGATATGGCACGAGTGTCGTGCAATCTGACACAAGCCCCGTGCGATATGGCACGAGTGTCGTGCGATCTGACACAAGCCCCGTGCAATATGGCACGAGTGTCGTGCAATCTGACACAAGCCCCGTGCGATATGGCACGAGTGTCATGCGATCTGACACAAACCCCGTGCGATATGGCACGAGTGTCGTGCAATCTGACACAAGCCCCGTGCGATCATGCACAGGTGTCGTGCGATCTTACACAAGCCCCGTGCAATCCGGTTAATGTGCCCTGCCACCTAACGTACATGCGGTGGCAAAGAAAATCTATATTCATAACTCAAAATCGCTTTCAAACCTCCATTCGTTTCAAAAAATTATTCTTAAAATTCAAATTCGCTATCCGCACGTTTATATACACCTGAAACCGCAGTTAATAAATCATGTGATATTTTGATATCAATTAGTTTTATCTCTTTATTATTAGCCACTGCGGCGGCAATTTCCCGGAAAAAAACAATAAAGCGCTCCATCGTTTCTCTTTTAAATAGCATGCTGCAATATTCCAGGGTGAAAAAAAGCGTGTCCTCTCTATCTTTTACATCCAGGTTAATATCGACTTTCGCTTCGATAGGGGCCGCCTGTTCATAGGGGGTAACGTTTATTTCACCCACCTGGAACTTTTCCAGGCCGGTATCTCGCTTCTGCAAAATCAACATGGCATCGAACAAGGGATTACGACTGAAATCACTTTCATCGGCAACTTTCATCAACAATTCCCTGAAGGGATATGCCTGGTTCTCAAACGCATTTAAGGTATCTTTTTTCACCTCTTCCAAAAACTCTGAAAACGTTTTTTCTTCACCAAACCTGATTCTCAACACCAATGTTTCAATAAACAAGCCGATCACATGTTCCAGGTTTGTATGGTTCCTGCCGGCAATGGGTAAACCAATGATGATATCTTTCTGGCGGGTATACTTACTTAGTAAGATAGAGTAAAGCGCCAGCAGCACCATAAATAGCGTGGCCCCGGATTCAAGTCCTAATTTTTTCAATTGCCTGGTAAATTCCGGATCCCATTGAAAATCAATACTACCTCCTTCGAAATTTTGAAATGCAGGTCTAGGGTAATCGGTGGGCATATTCAAAACCGGTAAATCTCCTGCTAAATAATTCAACCAATATTCCTCCTGCTTTTTTATTTCCCCAGTCATTAAAAGACGGTTTTGCCACTCGCAGAAATCTTTATACTGGATTTTCAAAGGAGGGAGTTGTTTCCCGGCATAAAAAGCAATAAGGCTCTTTACCAACAGGTTCACGGAAGTGGCATCGGAAATAATATGATGCATATCGAACAGCAAATAGTATTTTTCCTCTGTCAGTTTAATGAGTCCCAACCTCAACAACGGTGGTTTTTTTAAATCGAAAGGACGGGGAAAATCATGGATGATCCTATCGATTTCCTCCTCCCGGTTTGTTTCAAAATATTCCAGGTTGAATTCCGTTTGCGAAAGAACCTTTTGTCGGGGTTCTTCATCAAGCATATCAATGCAGGTACGTAAACTTTCATGCCTGTTTATTAATTTTTCGATGGCTTCTTCCAATTGGCGCTTTACCAATTTTCCTTCTATTAACATCATATGGAACATATTGAAAACCATGCCCCTCATATCCAATTGTTGGAGCATGAAAAACCGTTTCTGGGCAGATGACAGTACATAGTATTCTTTCTTCTCCACTGGCTTCAATGTACGGTATATACTCTTTTTTCTCCCAGGGGGCTGAAGCCCTCCCATACCTTGCTGCTTGAGCTTTAATTCCAACAGCTTTCTTTGTTCCGGGGACATTTTTGCAATTCTTTCCGCTAATTCCATTATTTTCACCATCCTTCCATATTCATACGAGTTCGTCCGTTCACAAAATTATTTCTTCACTTTCCAGTTCATTATTAATATTGATGCGTGGTTCCTCGGAATTTACCCACTTTATGGTTTCAACTAATGATGCAATACCTCTAATAGTGGGAGTTTTAAAAACCTCCACCAATCCTAATTTCAGATTTAGCACTTTGTGAATCTTTTCAATCATTACCATTATTTTCAACGATTGTCCACCTAAATCGAAAAAGTCGGCGTTCATACTTATTTTACTTTTTTCTATTCCCAGTACTTCGGCCCATATATCCACGATTTTCTCTTCTATCTCATTCTCCGGCGCTGTATAACCTTCCCCAGGTATAACCTCCGGTACCGGTAATGCTTTCCGGTCCACTTTCCCATTTGGCGTCAACGGAATCGCCGGGATACGCATAAAATAAGATGGTATCATATAATCCGGTAAACGACCGGCAAGGTATTCTTTAAGACTCGCTATATTAAAATCTTCCTTTGACACAATATATCCGCATAAGTACTTCTCCCCACTCTCTTCTTTCCTGTCTATCACTACCACTTCTTTGACTATCTCATGCTTCATTAACTCCGCTTCAATCTCTCTCAACTCAATACGGAATCCTCGGACTTTTACCTGATGATCCATACGACCCAAAAATTCAATTACATACGCACCTTCTCCCCCCTCCGACACTGGATCAACCACCCAACGCCCCAGGTCGCCGGTTTTGTACAAAATATAGGTCCTATAGGACTTATTGGACCTATTGAATATTTCTGAAGTTAATTCCGGGTTGTTCAAATATCCCCGCGATATACCTTCCCCTCCAACCCACAACTCTCCCGTCACTCCTACAGGCGACAAATGCCCTACCCTGTCCAAGACATACACCACTGAATTCGAAATGGCCCTCCCTATAGGTATCCCTGAACGATATGGCTTCTCTATCCGGTAACTGGTGGAAAACGTCGTGTTCTCCGTCGGACCATAACCATTAATAATATTTAACCGCGGATACCTCTCCATTAATCGATTTATGTGTAACGGCGACAACACGTCACCTCCCACCAACAAATTCCTCAATCCTTCAAAGGTCTCTACTTCCACTGCCACTAATTGATTAAAAAGCGGCGATGTAAGCCACATGGTACAGATATCATATCTCCGAATACTCTCCTTTAATTTCCCAGCATTCAATATCTCTTCCTTACCAACTACACAAAGCGTCATCCCATTTAACAATGATCCCCAGATTTCAAACGTTGACGCATCGAATTCCAATGCGCCGGTCTGCAAAAGCCGCTCATTTTCCCTGAATTCTACATAATTTGTATTCTTTACCAACCGTACCACATTGCGATGTTCCACCATCACGCCCTTGGGTTTTCCTGTTGATCCAGAGGTGTAGATAATGTAAGCGAGATTAGCTGAATCGGAAGCGACGAAGCGAGGAAGCGGGGAAGCGGGGAAAAAGGTTGAAAATTCAAATTCCGCTCTTCCGCTCTTCCGCTCTTCCGCTCTTCCTATCATGATCTTTGCAGCGCTGTCTTTCAGCATATACTCGATTCTTTCCTGCGGGTAACCCGGATCAATGGACAAATACGCGCCACTGGACTTTAATATCCCCAGGATTCCTATTATCATCTCAAGGGAACGCTCCATCATTATACCTACGATGGTGTCCATCATCACACCCTTTTCAATTAAATACCCGGCTAAGCGATCGGATTGTTCACTCAATTCGCTGTAGCTCAAACTGACAGGGCAGACACGCGGGTCTGCCCCTACAAGGGCAATGTAATCTGGCGTTTGTTCCACCTGGCGCTCAAATAACTCATGGATGGTCTTATCGGCAGGATACGAAACTCCCGTATCGTTGAATTCCTCCAATAGCTGCCGCTTCTCTTCCTCGCTTATGATCTCCACGGCTGCTATCTTCCCCTCGGCATTTCCTAACACAGCAGAAATAATATTCCTGTAATAGTTAATAAACCGTTTGATTGTTGCTTCTTTAAAAAGCCTACTGCAATATTCCACCGTGATAATCAATCCATCAGGCCCCTCGAAACAAATCAATGTGATGTCGAATTTCGCGCTCTGAAGTTCACTGGCATAAGGCTTTACCGTCAAACCTGTGATGCCTGTGATATTCTTATCGGGAATATTCCCCTGTACATCCAAATTCTGCAGCACAAATCCCACATCAAACAACGGATTACGACCCATATCCCGCTTTGCCAGCACTCGTTCTACCAGGTCCTCGAACTGATAATCCTGGTTCTCGAAGGCGGCCAGAGTTCTTTCTTTCACCTCTCCCAAAAATTCCCTAAACCGTTTCTCTGCAACCGGAAAATTTCTCATGGCCAGCGTATTGACAAACATACCGATGAGACGTTCAAGGTCTGCATGACGCCGACCCGCCGTGGGCGTCCCTAATATGATATCCTCCTGGTTGGTTAGTTTTGCTAAGAAAATTGTTGTCACCGTCTGTAATAACATATACAATGTGACCCCTTCCTCAACTGCCATTTGCTTCAAATCCTTCATCTCTGTGGCCGAGAGTTCAAAACCCAGCGAACGCCCCTCAAAACTCTGCACTGCTGGCCTGGGAAAATCCGTTGGTAATTCCAATACCGGGACCTCACCGCTAAACTGCTCCAACCAATAAGCTTCTTGCTGACGAATGACTTCTATCTGCTCCCCACGGCTTTGCCACCGGGCATAATCCTTGTACTGTAAGTGCAGCGGCGGCAATTCCTGCCCCATATAAAATAGCTTGAACTCCTTTATTAGCAATTCCATCGAAGTACCATCCGTCACAATATGATGGATATCCACGACCAGGATATGCCGGGTCTCCGCTTCTTTTATTACCCCGACCCGCATCAACGGCGCATGGGAAAGTTCAAAAGGTCGAATAAAATTACTCACACTTGCTCCCTTATCCCTGCCCCCTAATACTTCAATTTTAAATTCAACCTCATCATGGACCCTCTGAACCGGTTCTTCGTTTGCGACGATAAACGAAGTACGCAAAATTTCATGCCGTTGGATTAACTTCCTGAAGACCATATCCAGTCCCATCATATCTAATTCCCCTTCCACCACATAGGCATTGGGAATATGATAAGTGGTTCCTCCCGCATCCATCTGCTGCAAAATATAGAGTCTCTGTTGAGCCGAGGACAACACATAATATTCCTGCTTCTCCACCGGCTCCACAGCCAAATATTTATCTTCAACCGCTTCTTTTATATATTGGCCTAATTCCCGAACAGTAGGAAGTAGAAATATTTGGGTTAAGGGAATTTTTACATGGAAAAATTTGTGAATTTTGGCAGTCAATATGGTGGCTTTCAAAGAATGACCACCCAATTGGAAAAAATTGTCATTCCTACTGATTTTAGCTTTTTCAATGGCCAAAACTTCCGACCATACTTCCGCCAAGTTTTCCTCTGTTTGATTAGCAGGGGCTTCATATTCTTTACTTATTTTGATTTCAGGGGCAGGCAGCGCTTTCCGATCCACTTTGCCGTTGACCGTTAACGGGATACGCTCCAGGCGCATAAAATATGAAGGGATCATATAATCGGGTAAACCGTGCGAAAGATATTCTTTAAGCACTGCCAAATCGAATTCTACCTCCGGCACTATATAACCGCATAAAAGTTTCTCACCACTTTTACTTTCCCTATCAATGACCACGGCATCCTTTATCAAATCATGTTTCAATAATTCGGATTCGATCTCGCCCAATTCTATCCTGAAACCACGGATTTTTACCTGGTGGTCGCTCCTTCCAAGGAATTCTATATTCCCATCCGAGAGCCACCGGCCCAAATCGCCGGTTTTATAGAAGACATGGGGGCGCTTTTGAAAAAGCCCCCCCATGACCCCCGCAAAACTTTTGTTTTTTTCATCCTGCTTATCCAACTTATCCCATAAATCCTGGTCAAATTTGTCTGCCGTTAATTCCGGCTTATTCAAATACCCACGGGTCACCCCTTTTCCACAGATATATATATCACCTGGGACGCGCAGCGGTTGCATACACCCATTCCGGTCAAGGATGTAAACCCGGTAATTTGAGACCGGTTTTCCAATAGGAATGGAAACGCCCATTTCCATTTCACCTAGATACTGAAAATAGCTGGCGCATATGGTGCTCTCAGTGGGGCCATATGTGTTGTATACTTTGCCCACCTTTAACAGATTCGCAACATGCTCTTTTTTTAAAACATCACCGCCGCTGATAAATATGTAATTTGTGCTACCAACACCTGGCGTGAAAATACCCAGTCTATCGAACTCATTTAACAACACCGGCGTACAATCAATAATATTGACATGATGCTTTAAGATCAAATCGGCCAATGCATAAACATCCATTATTTGGGAGCGAACCGGGATAACCAGTTTCCCACCCCTTAGCAATACCGGGAAAACTTCTTCAATATAAGCATCGAATACGAAGGAGGCCAATTGAATGGAGGTATCCGCCGTGGTTATGTCAAACTCTTTGAAAAAAGCATACAAATAAGCAGTTACATTTCTATGTTCCACCAGGACACCCTTAGGCTTACCGGTGGTGCCGGAGGTGTAGATAATATAAGCAAGATGATTTGAATGATGAATGATGAATGATGAATGATGAAGCCCCCGGCGGGGGCGCCCTATTATAAAATCTCGGTTTTTGTTTTGAACATTTATTTTTTGAACATTTGGATTTGTTTCGAATTTCGGATTTCGGATTTCGGATTTACTTATCAATATCCTTGCACCGCTGTCTTTCAACATATAATCGATTCGTTCCGGTGGGGAATATGGATCGATAGGCAAATAAGCTCCCCCGGCTTTCCATATCCCCAATATCCCGATAATCATTTCCAAAGAAGGTTCCAACATTAATCCAATGATATTGTCCGCCTGGATGCCTCTTTCGGTTAACAACCCGGCCAATCCATCAAATTGTTCATTTAATTGGCGATAGGTTAAACTGACAGGGCAGACACGGGGGTCTGCCCCTACAAGGGCAATGCGATCCGGTGTTTTCTCTACCTGAACTGCGAATAACTCGGGGACGGTTTCATCAACGGGATAAGCGACGGAA
>JAUPLE010000060.1 GCA_030837085.1 Acidobacteriota bacterium
AGTGAAGGAAAAACCACGGACCTGGGTACGAAAACAATTACTGTAGATAATACCCATACGGTTAAACCTTTCGGCGCCATCGATACGCCCGGCCAGGGTGGTACGGCATCGGGCAATTCATTTTCCAACGTGGGCTGGATATTGACCCCACAACCCAACAGCATACCCACCAATGGTTCCACCATCGATGTATACATCGACGGAGTAAACAAAGGACATCCCACTTACAATATCTACAGGCCCGATATCGCGGGTTTCTTCCCCGGTTATGCCAACAGTAACGGTTCCATGGCGCAATTTAATATCGATACGACGGCCTATGAAACGGGTTATCACTCGATTTTCTGGATTGCCACGGATAATGCCGGCAATGCCGACGGTATCGGCAGCCGGTTTTTTACCATCGAAAATGCCGGTTCCGAAGGTGACGAAAGCGACGAACCCGTAAAAGACGTCCGGTACGAACGATTAAAACCGGTCACTGACGGCGCCGACAACCCAACAGGCGGCCACTTCGTCCCGGACAGCCTGCAACAATCATATGCCGGTATCCCGGCAGACCATGTTAATCCCATTAAAGTTAAGAAAGGTTTTTCCAGGCGCGCCATTTTCCAGGATGTATTTCCCGATAAAAGCGGCATCTCCCATATCGACATTAAAGAAAATGAAGTCATCGAGATCGATTTTTCCCACCTAATGGGCAATGGCGCAGGCATCTCCGGTTACCTGGAGACGGGTTCCCGGTTAACGGCGCTGCCTTTGGGATCAACACTGGACAGGGAAAAGGGTAAATTCTACTGGCTGCCGGTGGCGGGGTTTATCGGCGAATATAAACTGACTTTTATCGTGGCATCGAAAAGCGGGGTTATTCGCAAAGATATCCGGGTGACTATATTACCAAAATTTGCTAATTAATTAACAATGCAGGGTCCTTACAATTCAATTGAAATTAAGACTATTGGAGTAAAAATGAAAAAAATAATTCTTGTTGCCGTCCTGTTGCCGGTGAGCTTTCTTTTTTCTTTTTCCCACAATGACCGGGAAAAGATAGGAGCGGAAAAATACTCGTCTGCCGGCAGTCCGGGCGTAACCCAGGCAGTTAATATTGTCGGGCAGACCTCGACTTTCAATGTTATAAAAGATAGTTCCGGTAATTTTATGCTGTTGGGCGAAGTCAAAAATACCGGGACCACCACCGCCGTATCCGTCAGTATCAATGTCAAAATATATGATAACAGTAATACGTTATTGGAGACGCATTCAGTCGATGTTTATGGCAGCAGCGTTGTAGATTTGTCAAATTCGGGGGCGGGGTTCAATGCCTTGAAAGAGGGTGACGCCGGTTTCTTTAAACTTCGAAGCTACACAAACTTTTTGTATGTAGATCATTACACTTACTCTTTCGACTATTCGACATTGCCTTCTACCCCGGCAAAGGCCACTCTTCAAGTAAGCGGGGTTCATTACTACGCGGATTATCGCAACCGTTTGAAAATTAACGGGCATATAAAAAATACCAGTTGTTGTTATCTGACCTATTATAACGAAGTCTACTTTGCCATTTATGATGCCGCTGGAAAAGTAATTGATGTTGTACGTGCCGATGTTCGTGGGAGTAATTATGAAGACAGCGAGTGGGGGATGACAGATACCGCGATTGCCCCGGGAGCCACCGAAAGTTTTAACATATTATCGGATGCCCCGGTAAGTAGTTTTTCTTCTTATAAGTATGGCTTCAAATGGAGTGAAGCACCCGTGTATACATTAAACGTCCAATCTTCACCCGGCACCGGCGCGAATATCGGCATAAGTCCGAGCGACATGAATGGAAACGGTAACTGTTACTCCAACTTTACCAGGAATTACAATCCCGGTAAGTCGGTGGCCATTACGGCCCCGTCATTCTTGAACGGGGGCGCCTTTATAAAATGGACCGTCGATGGAATAGCCGATACTTCCCGGACCATTCATGTTACCATGAACGCCAATCATACCGTCGTGGCAGTATTTGGAACTCCCACGGCGACTACTTACGCGTTAACGGTTCAATCCATCGGCGCTTCCGGCGTTACCGTCAAGATAAGCCCGGCAGATCAAAACGCCATTAGTGACGGGCCTACGAATTTTACCAGGACTTACGTGGCCAATAAAACGGTTACTTTGACTGCACCGCCAACTACATTGACGTGGGGTGGGAATTATTTCGATAAATGGACCATTGACGGGGTCGACAGCATATCGCGAACCGTGACTGTAAAAATGAACAAGAATATCACCGCATTGGCTTATTATTCAACCACTCCACCCCTCATATCCCTGAACCGCGGCGCCTTGTATTTTGCCTGCGTATTGGGAGGAAATAAACCGGCTCCGCAGGCATTTATCGTCACCAACGACGGCGGCGGAAAGCTTGGCTGGGAAATTTGGAATCCCTACATAAACGACATCACTTGCAACCCCGCGGATGGTTTTGATGGCGCCATTGTTACCGTCTCAATAGATCCCTACGGATACGATGTCGGAAGTTATTACGGCGACCTGGATATAGCTGACACCAAAGCAGACAATTCGCCCCAGACCCTTATCGTTTACCTGGAAGTCATGCCGGCAGCGCAAAACCAGGCACCGACCGGTGATTTCTCCACACCCCTTGACGGTGCCACTGTCGTCGGCAGTGTTGCCGTTACCGGCTGGGCAGTCGATGATACCGGTGTGAGCAGTGTTAAAATTTACTATGAAAACGGGACCGGCCTCGGCTATATCGGCGATGCCGTTTTCGTGGATGGGGCCAGGCCCGATATCCAGGCGGCATACCCTACTTACCCGGGTAGTTACAAAGCGGGTTGGGGGTACATGCTGCTGACCAATTTCCTTCCCAATGGCGACGGCGTATATAAACTTCATGCCATCGCCTCCGACAGTGAAGGAAAAACCACGGACCTGGGTACAAAAACCATTACCGTAGATAATACCCATGCGGTTAAACCTTTCGGCGCCATCGATACGCCTGCCCCGGGCGGTACGGCATCGGGTATAAAATTTTCCAACGTGGGCTGGATATTGACGCCGCAACCCAACAGTATACCGACCAATGGTTCCACCATCGATGTATACATCGACGGTGTAAACAAAGGACATCCCACTTACAATATCTACAGGTCCGATATCGCGGGTTTCTTTCCCGGTTACGCCAACAGTAACGGTTCCCTGGCGCAATTTTATATCGATACGACGGCATATGAAACCGGTTATCACACGATTTTCTGGATTGCCGCGGATAATGCAAGTAATGCCGACGGTATCGGCAGCCGGTTTTTTACCATCGAAAATCCCGGTTCCGATAGTGAAGAAAGCGACGAACCCGCAAAAGACGCTCGAAATGAACGATTAAAACCGGTCACTGACGACATCCCCCCAGGCGGCGATTTCGTCTCGAATAGAGCGCACAAATCATTGGCCGGTATCCCGGTAGACGATGTTACTCCAATCAAAGTTAAGAAAGGTTTTTCCAGGCGCGCCATTTTCCAGGATGTGTTTCCCGGTGAAAACGGCATCTCACAAATCGACATTAAAGAAAATGAAGTCATTGAGATCGATTTTTCCCAATTAATGGGCAATGGCGCCAGCATTTCCGGTTACCTGGAGACGGGTTCCCGGTTAACGGCCCTGCCTTTGGGATCAACGCTGGACAGGGAAAAGGGTAAATTCCACTGGCTGCCGGTTGCCGGGTATATGGGCGATTATAACCTGGCTTTTATCGTGGAATCGAAAGGCGTGGTTATTCGCAAAGACATCCGTATCACCATCTCGCCAAAATTTGAGGGCGCCGGATACGGGACAGGCCAATTTTAATCTTTTCAGGCAAAGAGGTTTTTGTAAGAGAGCCCGTCCAGGGTTGACAAAGGCATACAAAACGTGTACACTTCTTTCGAAATACATGATAATCTAAAACTATGTTTTAGATTCTCATGATAAACGAAAATAGAGGTTTGATTTATCATGTTCGAACGAAGATTGGATTTGAGTTTGAGTTCAGAGGAAACCTGTTTCCTATGGGGACCTCGGCAGACGGGCAAAAGCACCCTGCTAAAAACCCGGTTCCCGGGCGCCGTTATTTATGATCTTTTATTATCCGATCAATACCGGCGGTTTGTCGCCGACCCGGCTATTTTGCGGCAGGAGTGTGAAGCGCGCGGGTTGAACCGCGGTAATCAAAAGGACCCGATCATTATCGATGAAGTTCAAAAAGTACCCGAACTGCTGGATGAAATCCACTGGTTAATCGAAAACCGGGGATTGAGGTTCATTCTTTGTGGGTCCAGTCCGCGCAAGGTAAAAAGGAGTCACGCCAACTTGCTCGGCGGCCGGGGTGTAAGGTACGAGCTGTTTCCATTGGTCTACCCCGAGGTTCCCGGTTTCTCCTTGCTCAAAGCATTGAACAGTGGGTTGCTGCCCAGGCATTACCTGGGAAAATCACCGGCCAAATTACTGGAAGCGTATATCGTGGATTATTTGAAAGAGGAAATCACGGCGGAAGCCGTGACCAGGAATATTCCAGCTTTTAACCGGTTTTTCGAGGTGGCGGCCCTATGTAATGGGGAGATGATTAATTTCAATAATATTGCCGGCGATTGTGGGATCAGTGCGCCTACGGTCAAGGGGTATTTTCAAATCCTGGAAGATACGCTTATCGGCAGGTTTGTCCCGGCTTTCCGGAAAAGAGCAAAACGGCGTTTGATACAGGCCCCCCGGTTTGTCTTTTTCGATATGGGAATCGTGGCCCACTTGACGCGACGCGGCGAAGTGAAAGAGGGTTCAGAACTTTTCGGAAGGGCTTTCGAGCATTTTATCACCCTTGAAGTATTTGCTCATTCTTCGTATTCGGAGCTCAATTACCCGGTGGCTTACTGGCGAACGGCCTCTCAATTGGAGGTAGACCTGGTATTGGATGACGCGGTGGCAATAGAGATCAAATCCACGGACAGGGCAGCGGATAAGCATCTGCGTGGTTTAAGGGCGTTTAAAGAGGAACATAAATGTAATTGTATTCTTGTTTCTCGTGATCCGGCCCCGAGGAAGACATCCGATGGTATCATGATTCTTCCCTGGCAGGATTTCCTGGAGCGTTTGTGGTCAAACGAGATTATCAAATGAAGTTTAAACCTGTCTTATGTCTGTTGGGTGTCCTTGCCCTTTCGTCAATCCTTCATGCCCATGATACGTCGGGAATTGCTTTTGTGCTGTTGTTTTGGCCAGCAGCACTGATCTACACCTTACTACTGGTAATCCTGGCGATCGTGAATGGCATGCGCGTGCGCCAGAGGTTTCACAACCAGGGGTCCATTATCCTTTCGGTACTAACCCTTATTATTGCGGTGGTTGGAATGATCACGTTCCCAGATATTTTAAGAGATTTCCGCTATAGGGGTATGGCAGCACTGGCTCTCGTCCCGGTAGAGATCGTGGGTGCCGTCGCTTCGGGCATCTCCCTTTGGCTGTTGGCGAGATGCATCTTCCGGAAAAAATCTGACGCCGATTCCTAAATCAAACCCAGGACATCGCCCACTTCGCTGATTCCGGTATTTTCCCATCCTCAGGTCGAATTGGATTGGATTTTGAGAAACAAGAATTACATGTCTGGGCCAGGCGCTGGAACCCGGATACGGGTAAATGGAACGTATATGACGATGCTGGGAATAATCGGTTTCCCTTGCCGGTGAAAAATAGATTTGAAGCGGCTCACGAATGAACCCTGGCAAAACGTGCATCGTCGGTGGCTTTTGGTGTCTTAAAGTTTATTGATTTTTCCTATTTTATATGCTAGAATTATCATTCCAGTGAAAACTGGATAAATAATTAGAAGGAGGAAATCTATGTTGACAAGGCAAAAGGGAAAACCAAAAAGGCGGATTGAGATGAAAAAAGTAAATCTATTTATTATTTGTGAATTACTTTTTCTCATAATGATTTATGCTGGAGATATCAGCGTTCCAGGCGATTATTTGAATATTCAAGATGCGGTAAATAATTCTAGCAGTGGCGATAGAATTATTATTGCCGACGGTGTCTTTAACGAATCCGTATATATCTATAATAAGACCGATTTGATAATTAGTGGAATGGGTGAGAATACTATCCTGGAAGGAGATGTACCAGGACCAAAATTTAAAATCGAGGATTCCAAGGGAATTCAAATTGAAAAAATCCATATAATCGGTGGGAGTAAACAGGGATTTTATACTCAAAGATCACATGCCATATTTTCAGATAACACCGTTGAAAACATTAGTGTTAATCACTATGACGAAGGCGGAGCTTTTTATGCAAACGAATCTTCAATTATATTAAAAAACAACGAGATAAAAAATTGCTACGGGGGCCAAAAGGGGGGCGGGGGATATTTTCAATTCAGCGATGTCGTTTTAATTTCTAATAAAATAAAAAATTGTACGGCCTGGGCTGGCCCTGGCGGTTTTTATATATCGGGGGTGAACCCCTCCGGTTATAATAAATATGGAGTGGTAGAGATATCGGAGAATTTTTTTAGCAGTAATACGGGAGATTTTTGTGGGGCACTTCATGTTAATTTGTCTGACTATAACTCTATTGTCATAAAGAAAAATGTTTTCGTTGGATGCGGCGCAGATTTTTACGAAGAAGGGGCTATGAAGATCGACATTCAAAATAGCACCACGACTGAAATTGTAAATAACGTTCTTACTAATACAATAGTTGGAACTCAGCATAATGATCAGGCTGTCTTTATTTACATTGCGAATGGGAATTTGCACATTGCCAATAATATATTCTCGGGGGATGCCGTTTCTTATAGTAAAGGCTTCAATTATGGTATTATTAATAATACAAACGCGAACCCCCCAGAAAACGTCACCGTAGAATACAATGACTTCTATCGCATCAATACTCAGTATCAAGGGATTACCCTCGGAGAGGGCAACATTACGGCAAATCCATTATTTAATGAAGAAGTCAATTACGACTATCACCTTATCCCGGGTTCTTCTTGCATAGACGCCGGGAACTCAGATATAAAATATAATGATCCCGACGGTTCCAGAAATGATATGGGGGTGTATGGCGGAGTATATGCCGGTGACCTTGATGAAGATGGGTTTACGAATAGCGAAGAGATAAGTTCAAGAACCAATCCTTTGTTATCTGATACCGACAACGATGGGGTTCTTGATGGAGAGGAAGTCCATAAATACCAAACCAACCCTCTCGTGTCCGATTCGGATGGCGATGGTGTAAATGATGGTGAAGAAATCGAGTTGTTAGATAACCTGGCTCCTATGGACCCGAATAGGAAACCTATTTATAGTAGATATTTCTCCTTTCAGGATTTAGTAAGTGAAGCTTTTTTTATGCCCTATAGTAAACCTGAGATTGAAGATATTCCAATACTCGATCAATTATCTTTCCAGCAAAAAGAGGCAATCTCGTGTAATAATTTAATCGATGATGGAATAACTTATGCTTACGCCAGACCAAGGGCTGCTCTTGATAAACTAAAATTTTGTGTATTTACAAGTCCCGATTCGACAGACCCTGAAAACAATATGATAGAATATGCTTTAAAGACCTATGCGCTTGCTGCTCCAAATTATGCAGGAGTGAATCCTCCAATTAACAAAAATTTAATACCAATAAATGGAAAAGTTCTGACTCGCTTTATTATCGGTCATAAATCCAACAAACGAGAAAACGAATATCCTCAATTATTTGATTTCAGTGCGGCCGGGTATATCCGGTTCAATGGTTTTCCGCCTCATGAAGTAGGCTCATCTTTTAGAGTCGCGTTACATAACGTCGCTCAGCAAGACGAAGATTTCCCTTTTTTTAAAGAAATTTATTATAACATCATCGATCAGGATCAATCAATATTAATGGGTATACTGGATAGCCAAGCATTTTCAGGCGCAATTAGCTTTAAATTAATACCTGGTAATGAGAGCAGCATGGAGGTTCATTCCCGATTTTTCCCGAGGAGAGATATACTTTTAAGCAATGAGCCATACACAGGTTTTGTTGGATTCAGTTCCATGTTCTGGAAGGATGAAACCGATTCAACGAATGGGAGTGGCGATATTGCCAATCCAAATGATGAAGCGCATGACTGTGATACCCTCATAGTAGGGTATGACCGCAATGAAGACGGGAAAGTCGATATTATTAAAGAAAAGAGAATCGATAATCCAAAGGACATAACTATAACCGATTTTAATAATTTCCCGGGGTTCTCATCTTTTAAGCAAATTTATTTTGCCCTGGAAAATAGGGACCGTACTCCTGAACACTACTCTAAATACGAGTCTGCTCATTATGAAAAACGTTGCAGTTATTCTATCCGACTCAAATCCTGCAGTATACCTTTGTCTCTAATTCTTCATGAGATTCCAACAGACGCCGAATATTACGATAACATTGTAATTAACCTTGCCATTCGGGCTAATTTATATAAAGCGCTATCGGTTAACGATGCAATAAAAATAGAATATGTAACCACTGCGTATTATCCAATTGATTCAGACGAAGATGGATTGACCGATCAATTGGAAAAACTTATCGGCACAAATCCTTTTAATAAAGACAGTGATTGTGATGGAATCAAAGATTATGAAGAAATGTTGAAAGGAATGAATCCGTTGGAGCACAGCATAATTATTACCAAGCCCAAGGAATATCCAGAATGGCGCTTGGGCAGTCTGCAAGAGATATCCTGGACCTGCTCAAACTCAACTCATGGGTTTGGTAGGATTGAATTGTATCAAAACGGTTCCAGGATCGGGATTATTTCTCGAAAAGTTTTACTGAGCACTGGTTCCTATTTATGGCTGGCAGGAAGCTACGAGGGGGGGAGGGCTTCAGCGGGAACAGGCTATTCTGTACGAGTAAT
The DNA here is from genome assembly GCA_030837085.1 of Acidobacteriota bacterium. Taxonomy (GTDB): domain Bacteria; phylum Acidobacteriota; class Aminicenantia; order UBA2199; family UBA2199; genus JAKAGC01. The sequence continues at coordinate 8,918 of JAUPLE010000060.1, forward strand.
CAAACAAAATAAAATTTGTTCTTATGAGAGTGACGCATCTTTTAGCCTGACTAGCTTACCGGCTCTTACGCTGATTGAGCCCAATGGTAGTGAAAGCTGGCCTTTAGGAAAAAGTCGGTTAATCACATGGTCACATAACGGTTTAACTGGGACCTGCCAGTTAGACTTATATAAGGATGGTTTGAAGATGGGTAATATTAATATGAATATAAAGCTTTCATATGGCTCATACAATTGGGTGGTAGGACAATATTTGAGCGGAATCGCTGCTGGCGGTTCAGGCTATACTATTCGTATTGTTACCACTGATAATTTATACTCGGACATAAGTAATAACAGTTTTACTATTACCTCAGCCCCAATATTAACCGTTATCACTCCCTATGGGGGTGAAAGTTGGATAACGGGGAGTTCGCAAGTAATTACCTGGACCTCGTCAGGTTTGGGAGGTTTATGTAATCTTGAGTTATATAAAGATGGTATCAAGTTGGGCGACATCGGTCAGAATGTGAATGTTTCATCGGGCTTATTTAACTGGAGCGTTGGGGAATATATTGGAGGTAATGCACCGATCGGAAATGATTACAAAGTTAGAATAGTAACTGTTTCACTTGATGGTCATGAACCATGTAGCGGTCAAAGTAATACTGACTTCTCCATTACTATCTAAGAAAGCTTTAACGTTCGCGCTCGGAGTCAAGCGGGATATCAAAAAATGGCACACCCAGCAAAACAACACGAAAATCCATTCCATCTGCCTCACCGGCGACATCGCCCAATCGGGCCAGGAAAACCAATACGATTCCATTAATGAAAAAATAAACGCCATCCTGACTACCACCGGCTGTGCCAGAGAAAACCTCTTCATCATTCCCGGAAACCACGACGTCTAGGAGTATGACAAAATTCCTGATCAAAGCAAAACACTCCTGGCACAGGCACAGAAAAAACAAATAAACATCGATTCCGACGTGCTCAGCAACTTTGAAAATTACCGCGTGTTCCATAATAAATTTGCCAATTACTACCAGTTCATCGAAAATTCCGGGTATCTCAACTCCCTACCGGAAAACCACAACCATACACCCAGACCCTGGTATAACCGGAAATTAAAGGATTTCCCGGTGCGCATCATTGGCCTTAATTCCGCTGCTATGAAAATAGCCACCAAGGCGCCAAGACACCAAGGATTTTTTTTTCTTAGCGGTCGTTCGCGTTCTTAGCGGCCAATTTTCGTGTATTTCGCGTGTTTCGCGTGTTTCGTGGGCCCCTATTTTCATCCCGGCAAAAGATAAATGTCAATCTTTATAAAGATTGACATCCAGAAACCTTCACTAATCAATCATCTCAAAAAAAAAGTATCAACTTTTATAAAGATTGAACAAAAATCCGGGGATTATACTATCATTTAGTCGTAGTTGAAGAGAAGGAGGAAGAAATGGAATTTCAAATTAGAGTGCCGCCTTAGGGCCAGCGTAAAAAAATAAATATTGTGCAGTTAGTCGGTCGTTTGGAGCGATAAACCCGGTGACGTAGTAACGGAAAAATGCACCGGGATTTATCGAGGAAGGGTTTAAACGTTTTCCTTAAAAACTTTGAATTTACAACAAATTAAAAAAGGAGTATAAGCAAATGAAAAGAGTAAAATCGGTTCTGTACGTGGGACTCAAGTCCCTTTTTGTTTTTGTAGTGGTTCTGTCATCCATTACCCTGTATTTGACCTGTCAGGAGGGATTGGAAAGGCCTTATCCACCCTGTTGTCCGGAGGGGGCGGCAAAGCTTTGTATCTGTGTGTCTGCCATGGACGAGCCGTGCAAGATAGACAATAAATCTCCATGGTATATTACTATCTTTAACTGCGACGGCACTGTGCTCGAGTATTGTGGGAGAAGGTATATTCTTATGCCTGCTAAATCCGGTTGCCTTGAGGTTGCTGTTCCCCCCGGCTGCTATTATATAAAGGCAGTGTGGCGTTATTGGTGGGTTGGGCCCTGGATTTACTGGTGTAACCACTTTACCGATGCAGCTATCGTTCAAGCAATCTGTAATACAACGACTTGTGTAAGGCTTTTTAATCCAAGCATACACAGATGCGGTTATATATATGGGTTAGCAGTTAAAGATATGGTTAAGCAGAAAGCCATCAAGCCGGAAGTAGGAAAGCAGGTAACCGGAGCGATAGATGCTGTGAATAAACAGGTCCCTCCGCCTGAAAATAAGTTCGAACTTGGGATCGAACAAGAAATCAATGAACTTATGAAAGTGCAGGAAAAGGAAAATAAGCAAGAATAAAAGTAAAAATAAGAAGAAGTAGGGGATATAGTATGCCGGTTGCCCTGGAAATTTTTATGAAGGAGCAACCGGCATGCAGATACTGAAAGGCTTTTTCTTCTAATAATTTTGTAAGCAGGTTTAAAAAAGTTTTTCCTTAAAAACTTTTGACAATACATTTGGTTAATTAAGGAGGAAGAAATGAAAACAGTTTTAGTTGTAATTGCCATCATTATGGCTATGAATTTGGGAATATGGGGAAGCGGTATTAATAGTGATAATACCGATTCTACTAGTTCAGAGTCCATTCAGCTTTCGAGAGTTGATTATGTGTATTTTCAAGGAACCGACAACAGACTCTTAAAAGTGAAAACGGATGGCACTGGAACCGTGCATGTGGGGGGCCACTGGACGCTCGCTACTCCTTTTGTATCCGGTTCTTATGTGTATTTTCAAGGGACCGACAACAAGCTCTGGAAAGTAAAAACGGATGGCACTGGGTCCTTGCATCTGGGCGGCCACTGGACCCTCGCTATCCCCTTTGTATCGGGTTCCTATGTGTATTTTCGAGGGACCGACAACAAGCTCTGGAAAGTAAAAACGGATGGCACTGGATCCGTTCATCTGGGCAGCCACTGGACAAAAGACACTCCGTTTGTATACGGTGATTATGTGTATTTCCAGGGCACCGATAATAGACTCTTGAAAGTGAAAACGGATGGCACTGGAACCGTACATTTGGGCGGCCACTGGACGCTCGCGGCCCCGTTTGTATCGGGTTCTTATGTGTATTTTCGAGGGACCGACAACAAGCTCTGGAAAGTAAAAACGGATGGCACTGGATCCGTACACCTGGGCAGCCACTGGACAAAAGATACTCCCTTTGTATACGGTGATTATGTGTATTTCCAGGGCACCGACAACAAGCTCTGGAAAGTAAAAACAGATGGCACTGGATCTATGCATCTTGGCGGCCACTGGACGCTCGCTACTCCTTTTGTAGCCGGGTTTTATGTATATTTTCAAGGGACCGACAACAAGCTCTGGAAAGTAAAAACGGATGGCACTGGGACCGTGCATCTGGGCAGTCACTGGACAAAAGCTACTCCGTTTGTGTTCAGTAATTTTTTGCATTTTCAAGACATCGGCAATAGAGTCGGTGAAATGAAAAATGAAAACAGATAGTCCCCGGAACAGGGATAGGTTTTCGGAATAGGGGAAAGGGATAAGGAAAAGCAGCGTCTCTACCCGGAAATTAAAGTTAAGGAGGAAGAAATGGAGTTTCGAATTAAAGCGCCGCCTTAGGTTAATGCTTAAAAATGCATATTGTGTAGTTAGTGGGTCGTTCGGAACGATAAACCCGGCGACGCAGTAACGGAAAAATGTTCCGGGGTTTATCGAGGAAGGGTTTAAGAGTTTTCCTTAAAAACTTTGAATATACAAGATGAAAAATAAGGAGAATAACTATGAAATGTTTTATCAGTATGGTAGTGATGTGTTGTTTTCTTCTAACCGTGGTGCCATCATTTGCACAGGATGAAGAAAACAAAAAAAAAAGCGAACCGCTTGCTGTTGAATTTATCCCTATTAAATCAGAAATCTTGATTGAAGATTATCTGGTTCAAAAATTTGGAGTGCTTCTTAAGATGGATGAAGAAATAAAAGGAATTGATGCCCATCTTAGGACATTGGGTTTTTCTCCGCAAGGGAAAAAAAAAGGAGTACAGAATTTTTGGGGAGCCAGGGAAACATATCAAAGTCAAAGTAAAGTAGATAAAAAAAGTATAACCTTTACAGTTCATCTTCAGAGTTACGCTAAGCCAGGTTCTAAGGATTCAATGGCTATCGGACAGGTTATCGTTAATGCAGGTGATAGAAGTGAAACTTATTCTTTCTACCTTTCGGCACCCAATAGGAATTTCGAGGCAATGGAAGAATACACTATGGACAAAAAACTTAGACTTTCAAAAGCAAACAGTTGGTGGAGCTGTGTTAAAAGTGATATAAGAAAGAGATGTGCAACCACTTGTTTGAGTTCGCTGATTACGTGCGCGCCATCCGCTTCGACTATTGTGGGATATGTTGCATGCGTAGCTATTCAGTGTGGCGGTTGTGCGACAAAGAGTATTGCATGTTGCTCTTGCGATTGTAGCTGGTGGTGTAAATGGGCAGTTGGGTGTTGCGATAGATAGTAGAGTTTGAATTGCACTGAAACGGGGTCAAGTCTTGCCAGGAAACAATTTATTAATCTGAGACTTGGCCCCATTTTTTATTGTAGGAGTGTTAGCGCTATGGTTGGGTACCTATACATTGATAGTCGAAAATTATTTTTCGGGGGAGATAAAATTGGGCTGTCCCTTAATCCTTAAGCTCCCCACCATCAGGTTTTTATTTGTATATCCCTTCCCTTGGACCGAAAGAAAATAGAATAATGCTATCGGTTTCCAGTTTATAGATCAGTCGCCGCGCCTGCCCTTTAGTCGTATACCTGTAGGACCTGAGTTCTTTGAATTCCCCCCTAAGGTTTTTACCGGCTTTTGGTTCTTTTAAAATATTTTCAATGGCAGCTTTCAGTGATTCTTTCTCATGAGTTGCTTTTATCTTTTTTCGTAATTTACTGAATTTGGGGGTTTCCAGTAATTTCATTTTAGAAGTCATTGAGGCTCACTTCAGAAATATTTCCCATTTCATATTCCACATGCGATTCCAAGGTATCTTTAATCTCCTGTATGGTTAGTTCGGGGTTTTCGATTGCCAGGAGGCCGATACGCAGGGCATATCGCAAAGCATTGGAAAAATCCCTCTGTTCCTTTTTAGCAAAGAGACTTAAGTCTCTCATCAAATAATCATTTATGGCAACTGTTTTTTTAATCATTTTTTTCTCCGCTCTACAATATAAGATACTTTCTTACTTTTGTCTATAACTTATTCCTAGTTTTTTTTCTTTTAAAGTCAGTCTTAAGCCGAACTAAATTCCGCGGTTTTTACGTGTTGCTCTTTTTCCTCCTGCTTTTTCTCCATAGCTTTCCGGGTTTGCCTGCTCTTTGCATGCCGTAAATGCATACTAATATACCCCATATACCGTTCTTTATTATACATGGTTCGGCCCCTTTTTCCCATTCTAATTAAAGGCCAACCATTATGATTGTTTTCTCGCCCACAGTTATTTCTTTATAATAGAGCTTTTCTTCCCATTCCGCGGGAACGGGATCAAAAATCACCAGGTAACCTTGTTTTAATCCCAACCGGTCCAGGTAACGTCCCAATTGTTTTTTACCATCCTCGATAGTATATTTATCCCGGTTAATGTTTAATTCCAGGGCAAATTCCTGCTTCCCGAATTTTACCAGTAAATCAATGCGGCCATTGCCTAAAGCCATTTCCCGGGTAATCTCGCCCCCGGAATTAACCACCCGCTGCAAAAATGCCATAAGCAGCAAATGATGCGCCGATTCCTTGTATTCATATCTATCCAGCCAGACCCCGCTGTTCCGCCGGTAAAATTCCTGGAATTCTTTCAACAGTTTTTCCATATCCAATGAACCGTCCGGGCTAACGAACCAGGACGTCTGGATTTCTTTAGGAATGGATTCCTGGATAGGGGACGCTATTATCCGGGGAATAATTTCCGCATATACCGGGTTAGCGAATTCAAGCGGCGATGATTGAGAAACGATGCCCAGGTCGCGAACATAAAGGATGTCATCGTCGAAAATATCCAGGGGTAAGTTGTCTCCATTAATAATTGCCTGGACGATCTTTTTGACCCTATCTTCCTTTAATTTGTCTACCAGGCTGTCCAGGTGGGTGTCGCGCCGCAAAATTAATTGATCTTTCGCTTCCTTTACAATATCAAGGGTTATTTCTTTGGAATAATCATCCGCCAGTATTTTTGAAACGATCTGCCTGGCCAGGGCATTGGTTAACCAGGGCTGCCCATTGGATAGGTAAAAGATTTCTTCTTTGACCTCGGCGGTGAAAACCTGGCTGGTGGCCTGGGTGTGTTGCTCCAACAATTCGAATACCTCTTGCCTGGTGAAATTCTTTAAAAGAAGCGACTCGGATTTCACATTAAACGGTGACGCCGTTCCTAATGAAGCATACCCATCCCGGATTTTGGCTTTATACTCCCTTATATCCCGCAAGCCCACGAGGGCCACGGAAGAAGGGAAATGTAGCGGCCGGTTCTGATACCCGGATCTCAATTGGCGAAGTACCGAAATCAATACATCATCCAATAACGCATCGATTTCATCGATTAAAAGAACAATCGGTTTAACCTGGTTTGTAGACCAATTTTGCAGGTATTCTTTTAAACCTTCGTAATGTTTTCCAGCCGGCGTTTCCGGCCTTAATTCCCCCGGCAACTGGATAAGGGAAAACTGGTGAATACTGTTGATCAGTTTATCGTTGGCCTTTTCAACCGTGATACTGCTGTAACCGGCTTCTTCAAATGAAACCACCAATGCGATGTATTTACCTTCGGCGTTGAGTTTCCTGGCCAGTGCATGAAGATAGGTGGTTTTCCCCGTTTGCCTGGGCGCATGAA
>JAUPLE010000568.1 GCA_030837085.1 Acidobacteriota bacterium
CATCGACGGTGTGAAACGCACAATCTCGAGTCAATTGACTGCCCTTTTCCAGTGAAAATTCCCCGTCGCCGTCCACACTGTTGAAATCGACGCCGTTAAAAACTCCCGCGGCTGTGACATTCCCATCCACTGTTTGGGTTTTGAGTGAACCGGTGCAGCTCTTCACATCGATATCGCCATCGACGGATTCCAATTCCATGTCGCCGACGCAATCTCTTAGCGCAATATCGCCGTCAACTGTTTTTAATAAGACCCGGCCTTTGACTCCGGACACGTCCATATCCCCATCCACCACTTTGATCTTTAAATCGGTATTGGCAGGCACATAGAGATGGGACTTAACATTAACATCCAACCCGGAAAACAATTGAAAAAGGTTAAAATGGAATTTAGGGTACTTGATCTCTATCTCCAGGGTATTGTTGTTAAAGGAAATTTTCGGTTGGATACCTTCAAAATATTCCAGGTTGTGCCTGGATTCATGACCTTTAAGCTCTTTTTCAAAGGTGAACACGATTTCGTTTTTATCGTGTTTTTCAATGACCACATCGTCATCGACGCCGGAATAATCAATAATTGCTTGTTTGCCGGGGTCGATATCGAAACGTTTTTTCACCACATCGGTTTTGTTTGCCTGCAACATCATGGCCATACTTACGACACTGACGGCCACCAGTGCGATTATTAATTTTCTCATTTTCATGGAAAAACCTCCTTTGCTGTTTGTTTAATAATGTAAAAACGATTCCAGGACGGAAATGGTTTCAATAATTTCAATTTAATTTTTGAGGCCCGATTTAGAACGAACCCGCCCATTTTTTTTGTCCGAGTTTATTTGCCTTTTCCGTATATAGTACATACAATATAACCTGGAGGAATTGGGATATGAAGACCGAAAAAAAGAAAGTAATCCTATTTTTAGCGATATTGCTCTTAGGAATTGTCGCCGTATTACTGTATGCCCAGTCCCAGTCGGGCCGGGGAGAGGAAAAGATCAAGGGCGTGGTTATAGATAAGGACGGGAAACCGATTGAGGCCGCCATTGTGGTGGCTGAGTTGAAGGGGTATTATCGTACCAAAATGGGGACCCGTGAGATGGAATTCGAACCGGTTTCCGGGGCTGATGCCAATGTGAAATTCGAAATCAAAACGGATAAAAAAGGCGAGTTCCGGTTTATCAATCTTGGTTATGGACAGTGGCAGGTTACCTCCGCTTATGGCGACCTGGAACCTGCTAAGGAAATCGTTGTTCTCCACAGCAGTATTCGGCCCCGTACGCTGACTTTGAAACTGGTTGAAAAAGGAGCGGCGCTTGCGCCGCCCCCGGGCGCAACCTTATCCGCCATCGACCTTCCCCCGGAGCTGGACGAAGAAACGAAAAAAATTCTGAAAGACCCGAATAAACTATTCGCGTTAGGGGAAGAACTTCTTTTGAACGATGAATTGGAAAATGCCATCCGCTGTTTCTCCCTGGCATCCCAGCTAAAACCCGACTGGAGCGGCCCTTACCTGAAATTGGGTTATGCCTACTTTAACCTGGGGGATACGAAAAAGGCCCTGGAAAATTTCCGGAAATTCCTGGAACTGGATCCCAAATCCGCTGATGCGCTCGCGGTTAAAGAAATCATAGAAATATATGCGGAAGAAAAGTAACTGATCCTTTCAATTAAATAACGTTTTCCCGAAGAAGTGTCTCATCCAGAAATCAAGGTCTGCTTTTTGGGAGGCGATTCTTTTTTTACCGCGGTAGCCGTGTCTTTGTTCCGGGTAAAGCATGAATTCGAAAGTTTTTCCCGCGTCTTGCAACTTGTCGATGAATTGAAGAGTTGATTGCATGTGGCCGTTATTATCCATGGTCCCATGGGTAATGCGCAGCCTCCCCTTGTATTTATCGATATATTTAAAAACACAGGCATTGTCGTAACCTTCGGGATTATCCGCCGGTGTATCCATATACCTTTCTGTGTAAATAGTATCGTAGAGTCGCCAATCGTAGCCCCCGAAATTGGCAATGCCGTATTGGAAATAGTCGGCGCCGTAAGTCAGGGCCATGGCCGTGACATACCCGCCGTAACTGCCGCCGGTGATGCCAATTTTTTCATTGTCAACAAAGGGCAGAATGCGCAAGTATTTGACTGCCTGGATATAATCATGCATTTCCCATTTGCCAAAATTGCGGTACATTAAATCCATGCCTTTTTTCCCGAAATGGCCGGAACCGCGATGATCAACATACATCACGATAATACCCTGCTGGGCCAGGAAATGGTCCCGGAATCCTGGAAACCGGTCGATAACCACCGGCGCCCCGGGCCCGCCATAAACATTAAGCACCACGGGATATTTTTTTGATTTCTCAAAACCCGGCGGTAGGAACCATAGTGCAGGTAAGGAGAAACCATCTTCGGTATCGATGCGAAAGAGTTCTGCTTTGGCCAGGGCATATTCTTGTAATTTCGGCGAAACGCTATCTCCCAGCAGACGAATTAATTTCCCACTGCTGTCACACAATTCTAATCGATCGGGTGCAGTAACGGATGAACAGCGATCAATGATATAAGTGCCACCCGGGGATACGAGTGCCAGGTGCAAACCCTTCAAAGAAGTTAATTTCTTTATTTGCACCCCGAGGAAATCGGTTTGATACAAATCCTGGCGTGTGGAGTTCTCCACGCCGGCGGTAAAATAAATGACGCTTTTGTTTTCATCCACATGGCTAACTGCGCTAACAGACCATTCCCCGGAGGTGACCTGTTTTTCTCTCCCATCCCTGTGGATGTAATAAATATGACGCCATCCGCTTTTAGAACTCCTGATAATCAAATCCCCATTTTTCAGCAGGTAAAAATCATTGATCTTGAAGACGCCGTAATCCCTTTTTTCCAGGAAATCCACCCAGGTCTTTTGTGTTTCCCGGTAGGCGGTTTCAATAGAATCCAGGGACAGATTATAGCGCAGAATTTTCAAATGGTTTTGATCCCGGTTCAGCCATTGAAAAATGATTTCGCTGCTGTCGGAGTTCCACTTCGGGAAGGCGAGGTAGTGGTCCGAGTCATCATTAAGGGGAATCCAGCGAACGGAATTATCGGCCAAATGGGCGATGCCCATTTTCACTTTCGGGTTCGGATACCCGGTTTTGGGATAGTGGGTTTGTTCCAGGTTCCCGTATATTCCTTTGGAGGAGACAAGGGAAAAAAGAGGCACTTCAGCCTGGTCGAAGCGCATGAAAACGATCTTGTTGCTGTCCGGGCTCCACCAGAAAGCTTTATAATTGCTCTCCCGGCCCAGGATTTCTTCATAATAAACCCAGGAAGCGTAACCGTTAAATATATCTTTATTGCCGTCCGTGGTCAAACGGCTGCTTTTCTGGGTATCCAGGCGGTAGACATAGAGGTCCCCCCCCAGTGTGTAGGCGATCTTGTTCCCGTCCGGGGAAATAGTGGGATTTTCCTCCTCGCCGTTGGTTTCAGTAAGCCGGAACAAACGATTTTTGTCCGCCTGGAAAAGAAAGATATCACCGTCTTTCATGAAGAGGAATTTTTTCAAGTCATTGGTGCGGTCAAGGGCACTCAGGAGGTTGATTTGTTCTCCCAGTGGTTTCAGGATTTCCCCGTAGGAAGGCGCGGCAGGGTCCAGCGCCAATTTTTGTTTACCGGTGCGGGCATCGACTTTGAAGAGTTTTCCTTCTTCCAGTTTAAAGTAGTGGGTATCGTCGGCCCAGCCGGTAATCGTGGGCAAAGGATTAAGAATTTTTTCTCCTTCTCCCAAATAGGCTTGTTCGAAAGTTAATTGCTTCAGCTCCGCGGCATGCAAAAAGGAAAAGACTAACAGAAAAATGATTAAAAAAGCTCGTTTCATATGTTCTCCTGGTTATGTCTATTTTGTATGAGAAACTTTGCTTTATAATACTTTTTTTCAGTGTGAATTTCAAGTACTTATTGTATCATACAGTTTTTTTTGTTATACTATATTCAGCCGGTGATATTACGAAAAAAATAATATCACCGGCGTGTGTGTCCTAGAAAACAATATAATGGAAGTATTGAGATGAATAAACTGTCAAGAATAAGTATTATTATCATATTGCTCTTATTATTCCAGGGTCTTTCAGCCCAGGATGGACGGGGATACGGACGGGTCGGGGGGACAGTGAAAGACAAAATGGGGAACGCTATCCCGGGGGTAAAGATTAGTTTAGAAATATTAACCGGGGTTTCCTCCGGCGCGCGGAAAATGCTGGGTGATTCAGTGGCTAGCTCTGTTGAAACCGAGGGTAAAACCACGGAAAAAATAGCAGAAGGCTATCGATTGGAAGTCGTATCGGACAAAAAGGGACAATGGGGCGTTATCGGTTTCGCCTCCGGTCAATTCTTGCTTACCGCCGAAAAAGAAGGCTATGCACCATTCGAACATCACCTCACCCTGTCCCAGATGAGAGGGAATCCACTGATTCACATCGTCATGGTAAAACCCGAAGAAAAAAAAACACCGGAAAAAACAGAATCCCCAGCCGTAGCAGGATTAAAGATAGGCAACACTCTTTACAGTGAAGGGAAATATGAAGAAGCTATCGCTTATTTCCAGGAATGTATGTCAAAAAATCCTGGTCAATTCGAAATCGGGATCAACCTGGGAAATTGCTTCATGGCTCTCAAAAAATACGATGAGGCCATCAAAGCGTATCTTAACGTCATCGAAGGCTATAAAAAGGAAAAACCGGAACTGAAAGGTTTTGAGAAGGCGGCGACTATTTATGCCAGTATCGGGGAGGCTTACAGCAGCCTTGAGAATTTCGAACAAGCCACTGAATATTATAAAAAATCCATGGAGATTCTGCCCCCTACCGATGCCGCCGTGGCTTATAATACCGCTGAAATTTTATTTGCCGGCGGCAAAACCGACGAAGCCATCGAATACTATTCCCTGGCCTCGAAACTCAAACCTGGAATGGCTATTTATTATTCCAAACTGGGGTATGCTTACCTGAACAAGGGTGATGTTCCGGCGGCTATTTCGAACTTTGAAACATTTGTAAGATTGGCCCCCAATGATCCGCAGACCCCGGTAATCAACGATTTGATCAAACAATTAAAGGAAAGACCATGAAAAA
>JAUPLE010000061.1 GCA_030837085.1 Acidobacteriota bacterium
CATCGTTATATTCTCCTTTTTGTTTAATGTTTTTAGGTTAGATTATAGAATAAATTTGTCCTGGATGCAATGGGAAAAATGAAGAGTAATCCCCATTTTTTCCCCTTTGTAGGACCGTACCCGGAGGTTGAGATTCGTTGCATCTTCTCTTATTTTCTCGTTGAACCTTCGACAATGGCGATCTCTTCGGCAGTGAGGCCATATAATTCATATACAAGGGCATCGATCTGGCGGTCGGTTGCTTCGATCTGGCGCTGAATCATCTCCTGATCGTGCTGCGTAGAGGCCTTTGCCTTGTTTGTGTGCATCTTTAGAATAGACTTCACAAGTTGAACCATCTGCATATAGCGCGCCTTATTGTCAGGGCTGTCTACTTTAATATTATAAACAGGAAATTTGAGAATATGACTTTTCTGAGAAATTAAACGCCCTCCTTTATCTGCATCGCCGAGAACGCCAGCAACACTCTTCATATAAAAAAAGTATATTCTACTATTAAGAATGCCTGTTAGATAATGCAAAAACTCAAGATTATCGTGCACTATCATATAATGGTTGCTTCCGAAAAAAAGTGGAGTAGGGGAAAAGCAAAAATGAGGGGCTATTTGAAACTGGCCATAAACTATCTTCGGTTTCTCAAACTCTTCATAATAATCTACTGTATCCTGTATCTCATACCATTTATATGCCCCAGGTTTTCTTCCTTTCCATTCACCACCTCGCCAGTTATTTGGCCTGGGAAGGAATTTTTTGCCTGGCGTTAAATCGCTCTTATCCGAAACCGACCGGCTAATGAAAACAATCGGCGAAATTAAAATTGAAGATTAGCCACCAAGACGCCAAGACACCAAGTTTTTTTCTTCGCGGCTATTTCCATGGGCAAGTTGACAGCGCCTTTGACGCCTGCACAAGCATTTACAACTCCTGCCGGTTCAATCACGGCATATGCAATTTCAAATGGAAGGATTGCGATTGTATTCCCGCGGCTTTCACTGACAAATGCGAGGCTTTCGCCAGCAATCACATGGACGTCATTCACAAATGAGAGGCTTTTACATGCGAATGGTACACTTGCACTTGCGAACGGTGCCCTTGCACTTGCGAACGGTGCCCTTGCACTTACGAACGGTGCCCTCGCACCTACGAACGGTGCCCTCGCACTTGCGAACGGTGCCCTTGCACTTGCGAACGGTGCCCTTGCACGTGCAAACGGTGCCCTTGCACATGCAAACGGTGCCCTTGCACATGCAAACGCTGCGAAATTATACGCAAATGGCGCGATTTTACAATCAGATGAAGGGGAGGAAAGGGGACATACTAGAAATCAACCTTTTCTGAGTGTCCCCTATTCCCTTGGTAGATGAGTTTTAGTCTGCTGAAATGAAATCAATCAGGAATTCCGGATCAGACATGTGCAGGTCATGCACTGTTTCGCCTCCGTTTAGTACTGTAACACCTGAAGCGTCTTGATCGCCAGTAAGATGAATATACAGCGCTTGATTTTCTTCCGGGCGTATTAATATGTCCTGTTCATATGTGGCAACCCGCAGTAAAGTCCCGTTTTCTATCTTAAATATACCGGCATCAACAACTGGCCTTTCAAATGGTTGGGTGCCACTAAGGTTAAGGGCTACATATAGCGGCTCCGGGCAGTTATATCCGTTTTCCTCGACTTCCTGCGGAGCAGGAGCTCCGGATGCAAGTATTCCTGAAAGATTTGAGAAAAATATGTATGGCCAGTCTGTGGCTGGGAAAAATACTATCGGACCTAGTACCGCATCAGAAGTTACATAATTTCCTATCAACTGACCTACCATGCCACTTTCAAGCGCATACCACGGAAGGTCTTTGGGAGCTGCGGAAGCGAGTAATAATGCCTTATTAATATTAAATTCTTCGCTTAAACTTGAACCGCTATTAATTAACTGCTGCTGTATCATCTGGATAATAAGCCCTCCCTGGCTGTGGCCTATAATCGTCCTGGGACGGATATACATGTCATTTAATCTTGTAAGGGATTTCATGCATACCTGGACATAGTCTGCCAGTACCATCTCTCCGAAAATCATTCCTTCCGGGATGCTGCTTCCTCCCTGCCCGGGAAAATCGATAGCAACGATTTTGCTTACAGGGAATAAGCGGTCATCTTTTTCAAACACAGCCTCGGCAAAAGGCTTCCATGTTTCTGCAGTATGGGCAAATCCCGCTATTGCAAAAACAGTTCTACCCAATATCGGCCTCTTTTCATTAACAAATACCTTTAGGTAAATGTCTGATGTAACACCGGGGCGAAACTCTACATTGCTAAGTGTAAGGCTGAAATCCATTTGGTCACAAGCCAATGAATACGAGGCAATACACATAGATACGAAAACAAACATAAAAACTAGTCTTTTCATACAAACCTCCTTAATTTTTATTTTGTATTGTCAAAGTTATATTAGCAGGGTCAATGGAAAGCGTCCTTATTGGGGAGCTGGGGGAGCTTTGGCCTCCCGTATCCTTTCCCGTGGTAATTTTATCTAAATTTTCACCACATTTACATGACCCGTAATATGCAGTTTTTAAATCCACCATTTAAGACCCCATTTTTTCATCCATCATTTGGCATTAACTTTCTATCATTCAATCATTCACACGAAAATCTTATAGAGAATTTATGAGAAAGTCAAGAGGGAAATAGAGAAATTTTTTTTTTTAGGGGGCGGAAAAAGGGACATGCCAGAAATATCCCCCCAAAACTCTCACTCCGAAACGTTTTGTTCTTAATAGGCAATTTTAGATGCTTAAGAAGTCCGCTCACGAACGGCGCAAAGAGAAAACTTGACAGGTAACTTGAATAATGCTATGTTTAACTTTCAATCCTTCAGGAGGAATGAAAATGAGACAAATTTTATTCTTTGTAATGATATTGATATTGTTGCCCATGGTTACTTTCGGGGAAAAACTGGCTGCGCTGGAGGGCGTTTCAAAGCCGGGCTTCCTGGCAGTAGACCCCTACAGCCCACAATTCTATGTTACCGAAGGCGCAAGCATTTATATTTATTCATTGGCGGATTTCAAACTGAAAGCGAAATTTGGCAAGGCTGGCGAAGGTCCACAGGAATTCCGTATAATTCAAAGTGGAAATATTCTTGTGGTTCAGCCTTTGAAGGATTCCCTCTTGATTAACAGTATGGGCAGAGTCTCTTTTTTCTCTAAAGAGGGTAAATTCATCAAAGAAATGAGTACTGGGGGCGGGTTTATGTCGATGCGGTTTCAGCCCATTGGCAACGGGTATGCCGGACTGGATATGTCCATGGATAATAAAACCCAATCGTTGGCCACCTTCTTGAATCTCTATGACGACCAATTTAAAAAGACCAAACAAATCCAAAAAATAGATCTTCTCCAGCGGGGGAAAATGCAATTTCCAATGGTATCACCTCTTTTCTATGTAGAGGATGATAAAATAGTTGCGCTGGGAGGAGAGGACTTTGTCATCGATATCTATGACGCCGGTGGCAACAAAGTTTCTTCCATTACCAGGGAATATAAAAAGTTGGAGGTCACGGAAGAATATAAGAAAGGCGTACACGATTTTATGAAAAGCTCTTCTGCGCTTAGACAGGCTTATGAGACAGTAAAGAACATGATCCAGTTTTCGCAGTATTTCCCGGCC
>JAUPLE010000569.1 GCA_030837085.1 Acidobacteriota bacterium
ATTTTGCTATAGTTTTATTTTCAATTTCATTTAAAACACTTTCTTTAAATTTATCATCTTCGGATAACCCTTTAATCATTTCTTTTACATTTCCAAAATCTTTAATCATTGGGGTTCTCCTTTTTTATTTGTTTTACAGTATTAATACAGAATTTAATATCCATTTTCTGAGAATTTTTGTCACCTATCGTCAATAGGTGTAAAATTTTACCTTGAATATCTGGATATACATATAATCTTGTTTGTTGTAACTTAACCTTTCTTTTTCCGCCTTTTTGGTCAATAGCTATTATCCCGTGTGATTCAGGATGTATAAAACCTGCTTTGATTAAATACGGGGTTCCCAGTTTATCTAATGCACTAAAATAAAAGTCTAAATTATTGAGAATCGCTATTAGTTCATCTGGATGTTTCTTCTCGTATTGCTTATGGTCTCTTTCGTATCTATCGGTACAATTTAATCTCCAATCTGACATACTTATTCCCCTTTGGAATATTATTACAGAAAAAAGAGTAAAAGACAATGATAAATATTCCAATAGGGAATATTACTATTCAGAAGCCTCATTTACAGGGGTTAAAATAGGGGTTAATATTTCGGCAAGCCCCAGGACAAAATAACGCGCCCTTGAGCCTCTGAGGGAGAAAATAAAAAGGCCCGGACGCAACCCGCATGAGAGCTAAGCCCTCATGCATCCGAGCCTTGAATAGTTAGCCCCGCCCTAACAGGAATTTAATGTGCGGCCTGCATCTCTTTTCGCTCTTTTCGAGCCTTCAAACCTGATAAGCCATTGGTCTGAAAAGTACTGTTCAGGTTTTTCCAATCGAATGCAATGGTTGACAAGGCCTCTTTTTGTGCCACCGCATCGGGAGAGATTCGGCCATCCCTGGTTTCGTCGATTAATCGCCGGATTCGCCTTGCTGGTTCCCCGTCATTTTCGTTTTCGTAACGCTTAATAATGCCATTTCGCAGTGATTCATAGACGGATAAAGCTTGCAAATCATTTGATTTTAAAGCCCGATTATATTCCATAATGAAATCATCGGCAGACGGGAGAAAATCAAGTTTTCTCAATAAGTTAGACTCCCTTAATTCCCGCCCTTGAAATCTGCTCGGCTCCCGCGCCTCGTCAACCGGATCAAGCTTTACGTCGGCATCAAATTGTCTTTCGATATTTTCGTGGGATCTTCGCAGTGATTCAACAAAGTTTTTTTCATTCGATTCAAGCCTTGGATTGTACTCGGCCTCAAGTTTTTGGCGATACTCCATAATCCGCCTGGGCTTGAAAGATTCAACTACACTTTTATCTGACTTGACTGTTTTTTCATATGCCTCGATTTTAGCGGACATATCGAAAAGTAAGTTTTCCCGCTCGCTTATAAAATCTTGTATTGATCCACTCATCTGACAAGGCCCCCCTTACTATCACCTGTTGATATTTTCGCCGGTGCTGGTACAGGAGGTGCCGCATTGGGAATTTTTGCCTTTGGTTCTGTCAGCGAACCGTCAAAATTAACTTTTGTTCTCGCTGGAAATTTAGGAATTCCGTGTTTTTTGCTCTCTTCATATAATCCCATCTTAAACCCTTTCTATTAAACTGGCAGGAAGGGAGTATTTCTACTCCCCTCCCGCCTGCCTTGGAATTTGGAGTGCTGCTTGTGACATGGCTAGTCACTCTTAAAATTCACCAACCGAGAATATCCATAGCATCGTAAACTATCTGTGCCTTTGGCGTGCTCTTTACCAGTTCCTCTATGCTATAGCGTAGCGCCGCCATAGCGTCATCATTAAAGGGAACAGGCTCATCAATCGTGTTACCATTCTTATCTTTTTTGTATTTATAGCCGCTTAATTCTTTGATTGTATTAACACATCTTGGATGTACGTGTATCTTGTGTCTTTTAACCCAATCAATGTCAGCTTTGACGGAGCCAGCGCCTTTGATCGAAGGTTTAATTTTTACCCCTGCCTGCTTAAATTCCTCGATTCTGGCAGGTTCGGCAGAGTCGGCAGTAATAACCTGGCTACTTGGCACTTTTGCCTTTACCAATGGGATAAGCTGATTATTGGTAAGTCCCCGCTCGTATAGTTCATCAAAAATGTAAAGCTCATTATCCTTAAGTCCCACTCGCAGGAGTGCCGAAGGATGATTAAAGCCAAAGTCAAGCCCATTAAGGATTGAATCGTAATACTGGTCATCCGTAGGAATGTATTCAGATTTCCAATTCGTAAAAATTAGATCCTGAAGTATTCCCCATAACCCCTGGCAATAAATTTGATAATAAGTCTCATCCTGATCTTTCAAACTTTCCAAAACCTTGACATATTCCCGGTCAAGGAAGCGGTTATCTTTATAAGTGCTGTGGCAAATATGACTTGATTCCTGCGTAGACTCAAAAAAATGAGAATGTAGCCAGCTTGTCCACGAAATCGGATTAAAAGTAAAAATGATTTGTTTATAGGATGGAGTTTCGCCCCTGAGACGTAAATCTGCCTGAAGGAAATCTTCCCGGACAAGCTCGGTAGGTTCTTCCAGCCAGACCGATGTAACCCCCTCGATACTTTTAAGCTTCTCAGGGTCGTCAAGGCCGCCACAAATAACCTCCGAGCCGCCCTCGAAAGTGAAAGTCATATCGGTTTTGTTGATAGCGGTAATGCCTCCCAGCTCCCATTGCTCGATGTAATGCTTAAGCAAAGCGAAAACTGATTTTTTAACCGCGGGCTGGGTTTTGCGCAAGACGAGAAATTTTTCCTTGTACCCGCGCTTCATCGACATAATGATTCTCACAAGAAGCTTTTGAGCCGCAAAGTGACTCTTGCCAGATCCGGCCCCACCATAAAGGAGCAAATATCTATCGTGGTTTGATAGGAGTGGATAATATTTATCGTTGATAACTGTTTTAAGATTCAAAGTCATAGCTCATCAGCCCTCGTAGTTTGAATCACAATAGAGATTCCGCCGGTATTCGATTCATTTTCAGCTTTAGGAAAGAGACTTATTCCCAGTTTGCAAAATTCCAATGGCTGTTCCTTTGCCAAAGCCTCAAGGATATCCCGGCCCTGCTCTTTGAAAATCCTTGCCCATTCCTTGATGAATTTTGCCTTTGCCTGAGCCGCCTTGCTGCCCTTCGGTCTTCCCTGTCCAGGTATCTTTTCGCCCTTCTTAAATGGCACGACAAGCCCCCTCTGGCATCTTGGATTTTTCCACAAAGGAAAGAAGATCCTCAGACTTTACTCTAAGCTGATTCCCGAATTGAAAACCCGGTAAATTACCGGATTCGATGAGCCGCCGAACATCGCGCCGGGTCAGGGAAAGCTCTTGTGCTACTTCGCTTAAAGATAGGTATGTTGATTTCATACTTTATATGATACAAAATAATGATTATATTTGCAATGCGTTATGGCAATATTGGAGATTTTGGAGAAATTGAGAAAATCAATTCTGTGGTATGACCAAACAACTTTGGAGATATTGCAGAAAATCACTCTCAAGAATCTTGTACGATCCACCTAACTTGTACGCTTTTAACCTTCCCAACTTGATTTCTCGGTAAACACTGGATAGGGACATATCCAACCTTCGGGAAACATGGTCAGGGGTAAGCCATTTTTCACACTCAAAAACTTCTTTACGTGTGTCCATAATCCTTATCTTTCAATTAGTTATTGTTAAAGTGTGTAAAGCTCGTTCTAACGTGCTTTACACGAATAAGACCTTTTTACCGGATTTTCTTAACCTTCGATCTATTTACTACCTTAATCCTTCCCTGAGCAACCAAGATAGGCACTTCCAAAAGCCTTTTAGAAACTCCATGCCATTTCTCTCTTATTTCTTCCATGTCTTTTCTGATGTAATAAGCCCAAACCATAACCCAAGCTTGAACCTTGGTATCATTCCAGCTTAAAAGCCTAACCTTTCCATGTGTTGTTGAGTAACACACATCAGGCATTGATACCGGGAAATCATACGCTACATAAAGCATCGCCAAAAAGAAAAGTGCATGGTGTTTACCAATTCTTATTTTCATCGTTGCCCCTTTCGTAGCTCATATTTTTCCATATTTTTAATATGAGAAGTGATTGATTTTTCTATTAAATAACCTCAGCAAGGGGAGTGTTTTTTTCCTGCTTTTTTATAGTAGATAGTAGATAGTTAGTAGACGGTTTTTCTAAGGTCGCCCTCATGAGATATTAATAAGAGAATAACCTGGAAAAACTATCACTAACTATCTACTATCTACCAACTATCTACTAACCCGATTCCATGATAATAGGGATACCCCATTGATGATTTTTTGGTAAAACCCTTTTCCCTGACCTTTAACCCGAAAGTAGTTTGTTTTATATCAGCTTTTCCCCCACACCATTTTTCATAAGCTTCCCATAGATCACCGGCCTTAACCTTTTTTCCATCTCCTTGGATTGTGCATTCTCTCAAAAATTCACCGATACTATCAGACTCTTCTCGATATTCTGATGTGGCCTTTCTAACCTTATCAGGTAATTTAAGCCCTTCTCGTTGCCACATATGGCACCCATCTATGGCCCATAATAAGATGCCCGGCAATTCAGCTTTCAGGGTATCAAGTAGATTTTCATCGCGTTTTTCAGGCGGAAAGTAAGCCTCAAATGGAATAAGCTTCGGCCTTCTCCATATGGCCTCATCAGTTCCCCGGATAACAGGCCTATGGTTAACCCCTATCCAGATTTTAAACTCAGGGAAGAAATCAAAAAATTCTTTATGGAGAAATCGTGCTTGAATAGACTCATCTCCGGTAAGTGCTTTTATCCTCTCTTCATTCAGCTTTGATCCTTCCTTAAGCTCTGTTGATTTTACAAACCTCTTGCCACAAAGAGCTGCTAAATCATTGGGTATCTGAGCATTGTTTTGATGACGATCTTTGAATGTATCCATGCTTGTAGAAATAGCAAATTCGCCTAAGAGTAATTGCAGTATGGTTAAAAATACGCTCTTACCATTAGCTCCAGTCCCATATAGAATAAAAAAGCATTGTGCAGAGGTTAAGCCGGTGAGAGTGTATCCTATAGCTTTTTGGATGAATAGGATGAGCTTTTCATCATCCTTAAAGATTTCTCTAAGGAATTGTAGCCAGCGTGGGCACTCTGCATAAGAATCAAATTTTATGTGGGTGCATTTATAAAGATAATCCTCCGGTTTAGCCTTACGAAAACCTCCTCCTTCCCTTCTCAGGTCAATTACCCCGTCTTCTACACATAAAAGTAATTTATCCTTATCAAATTCAACGATAGATTTAGAGAGCATGCATTGTGCTATCTCAAGGGCACTTCTTAATTTAGGGCTTGATTCAGAAGCAAGTGCATGCTTAATAATTTTTTGCCTTTTATCCTCTTGGTTTTTGCCTGTTAAATATATTTGTGCTAAATCAATTTTTTTTCTGATTATAGCAAGCATAGTTAATTTTGCTTCTTCGTCGG